>CANFIC010000350.1 GCA_947446685.1 Burkholderiales bacterium | reverse complement strand
CTTGAAAAAGCCTTGAAGCTTTCACCCTGTTCGCCGATGTAGATGCTGCCATCGGTCAACACGCCGTCGACGTCGAAGATCGCCGCTTTCAGCCCGAGACCGGTGCCTTGCGCCAGCAACAGCAACTCAGGTGCGAAATGCAATGAAGCTTTCATCAGATCACCTTGGCCCGCATCAGATCGTTGATGGTAATGGCGCCGAGCAAATGCCTCTCGGCATCGACCACCAGCACGACCGTGATCCGCGCCGCCTCCATCATGTCAGCCGCGTCAACCGCCAGCGCATCCGGAGCCACCGTGCGCGGCGCGCCTGAAGCAACTTCGCCGGCAGTCAGGCTGCGCAAGTCGCTGCCGCGTTCAACCAAGCGGCGCAAGTCACCATCGGTGAAGATGCCCAACACATGGTCCTGGTCATCGACAACGATGGCCACGCCCAAGGCCTTGGCTGACATCTCGCGCATCATCTCGGTGAAAGACAGTCCAGGGGCAACGCGCGGCAAATCCGCACCGCTACGCATCAGGTCGCGCACATGGGTCAGCAGCTTTCTACCCAGTGCGCCACCCGGATGCGAACGCGCAAAATCTTCCGCCTTGAAGCCACGCGCATCGAGCAAAGCCACCGCCAAGGCATCGCCCAAGGCCATCTGCGCGGTGGTGCTGGCAGTTGGCGCCAGATTCAGCGGGCAGGCTTCTTCGGCCACCGCACAGTCGAGGACGATGTCGGCATGTCGGGCAAGGCTCGAATCGTCCCTGCCGGTCATCGCGACGATGCGCACGCCAAGGCGTTTGAGTACCGGCAGCACCGCGTTCAACTCATCGCTCTCGCCCGAGTTGGAAAGCGCCAGCACCACGTCCTTGGGCGTCACCATGCCCAGATCGCCATGGCTGGCTTCGGCCGGGTGAACGAACAAGGCCGGCGTTCCGGTCGAAGCCAGTGTGGCGACGATCTTGCGCCCGACATGCCCGCTCTTGCCCATGCCCATCACCGCCACGCGACCCGAACAGGCGAGCATCGCCTTCACCGCAGCGGCGAATGCTGCACCCTGGCGCGGCGCCAAATCGGTCAGGGCCGCAGCTTCGATCAGCAGCGCCTTGCGGGCAATCGAGACTGCGCGGTCCGGATCGAAGACATTGGTTTGGCTCATGCCGCGGAGTATATCGACGGGGCTGGCCCGTCCGTACGACTCACCCGCGCTTGCGCCCTGCAGTCACGGGTAAAGCCCCCGCTCCTGACGAGCTTGCAGGACGCGGCTGCAAGCGACCACGAAAGCTGCTGTGCGCAGGGGGATCTGATGCTGCTCGGCGGTGTCGCAGATATGTTTGAAGGCGCCGATGATGATTTTGTCGAGGCGCACATTGATTTCGTCTTCGGTCCAGAAAAAGCTGCTGAAGTCCTGCACCCATTCGAAGTAGGAGACCGTCACGCCGCCCGCATTGGCGATCACATCCGGCACGACGGTGATACCGCGGTCTGCCAGCACCGCATCGCCATCGGGTGTGGTCGGACCGTTCGCGCCTTCCAGCACCAATTTTGTCTGCAAGCCCAAGGCCCGCGCTGCGGTGATCTGTCCCTCCAATGCTGCCGGGATCAGCACATCGGTCTTGACCTTCCAGAAGTCTTCATCGGCGATGGTCTCAGCACCGGCAAAGCCACCCACGCCGCCGCTCCTGGCCAGATGTTCGAGCAGGTCAGCCATGTCCAAGCCGGCCTCGTTGAGGATCGTTCCGCTATGGTCCTGGACCGCGACGATCCTGGCACCGGCATGAGCGAACAGCTTGGCAGCCACCGAGCCGACATTGCCGAATCCCTGCACCGCGACGCGCGCGCCATCCATCGGCATGCCAAGCCGGCGCATGGCCTCGCGGCCGATCACGAACACCCCGCGCCCGGTCGCTGCGACCCGGCCCAATGAGCCGCCGAGCGGGATCGGCTTGCCGGTGACCACACCAGTGGCGGTCGAGCCGGTATTCATCGAGTAGGTATCCATCATCCAGGCCATGATCTGGCCATTGGTGTTGACATCGGGGGCCGGAATGTCCTGCTGCGGGCCGATGATGATGCCGATTTCGCTGGTGTAGCGGCGTGTGACTTTTTCCAGCTCTTTCAGCGACAAGGCTTTGGGCTCGAGCCTGATGCCGCCCTTGGCACCGCCAAAGGGCAAGTTCATTGCAGCATTCTTGATCGTCATCCAGGCCGCCAGCGCCATCACTTCTTCCAGCGTCACATCGGGGTGATAGCGCACACCGCCCTTGCCCGGTCCGCGTGTCAAGCTGTGCTGGACACGGTAGCCTTCGTAATGGGCCACCGTACCATTGTCGAGTTCGATCGGCACATCGACGATCAGGATGCGCTTGGGCCGGCGCAGGGTCTCGACCCAGCGTGCCAGCGGACCCAGGTAGGGCTCCACCGCATCGATCTGGGATAGATAGGTGCCCCAAGGACTATTGCGGGTTGGGGAAACAAAAGACAAATTCGACATGCGGGACTCCGTTGCTTTCAGGTGCAGTCAACGGTAGCGCGAACCCGCAGCGATTGGGCGGCATTTCAAAGCCTTGTGAACATGCGGCCATGCTCTGAACGCATATTAGGGATGCTCAGAGCATCCTCAGAGGGCCATCCGGCCCTGCGAAGTCAGAGCCGGCAATGCTGCAATGCCGGCAACTGCTTGCGCACCTGCGCCAACCTGGCCCGGTCGAGCTCGGCCATCACCAGGCCCTCGCCTTCAGGCAGGCAGGCCAGCACCTCACCCCAGGGGTCAATGATCATCGTGTGACCCCAGGTCCGGCGGCCGTTTTCATGCAAGCCACCCTGAGCCGGCGCGATCACATAAGCCTGGTTCTCGACCGCACGGGCGCGCAGCAGCAACTCCCAATGCTTTTCGCCGGTCGTGTAAGTGAATGCCGATGGCACGCTGATCAAGTCACAAGCTGGCTGACCCGGCTCGAAGTTCATGCGCCGGTATAACTCGGGAAAACGCAAGTCGTAGCAGACGCTCAAGCCCACCCTGATCGGCCCGGCCTGTACCGTCACCGGTTCGCTGCCGGCTTCCAGCACGCGGCCCTCGTCATAGCTTTCACGGCCATCGTCAAAGCGGAACAAATGGATCTTGTCGTAGCGCGCCGCCTGCCGGCCATCAGGCGCATAGACGCAGCAGGCATTGCGCACCAGATCAGCCGATGAAGTGCGCAGCGGCAGCGTGCCGCCGATGATCCACAAACCCAACTGCGCCGCTGTTTCGCTCAACATGCGCTGGATCGGCGCGAGCAGGTCACCCGGCGTCTCGGCAATCGCCAACTTATCGGCGTCAGCCCGGCCGATCAGGCAGAAATATTCGGGTAACGCCACCAGCTCAGCGCCCTGTGCCGCAGCTTCAGCCAGCCAATGGCGGGCACGCGCAAGATTTGTCGCCAGATCCGGCGTAGAAACCATCTGGATCGCGGCAATTTTTACATTCTTCATGGTGCGCTCGCCCCTTTGCTCGGTACGTCAATCCGGTGTTCAACCCGCTCGACTTTCGGGTCGTCCCAATTGCCGGTGATGTGGAATTCATGCGTATTGGCTGCTGCCATTGGCCGACTCAGCACCAACTGAGCCAGAAAGGCGCCCAAGCCTATCGCCGGGTTGATGGCGGCATAGGCCAGCGCGGCGCCACCGGCGCTCATCTCGGGTACCACCAGCACGCGCAGGTTCTGGGTTTCCGCCGCCAGGTCAGCGCGACCTTCGAGAAGGATCGCGGCCTGGACGCCGCGCATGCGCAGATTGCTGCTGCTGGCCATGCCTCGTTCCACCGTCACATCACCGGTCACGCCGTCAAAGGCAAAGCCTTCGGCAAATACATCGCGGAAATCGAGTAAAAACCGCCGCGGCAGCGATTGCAGGCTCAACACACCCAGCAGTCGACCGACACCGGGTTCGGCCTTCAGAAACTGGCCGGCATCGAGCAGCAGATTCAGCTTGCCGGCCATGCTGGGATAGTCGGGCGACAAAGGTGAGCCACTCCAGCCAATCTGGCCAGTCAACTGGCCGCGTCCGCCGCGCAGGACCCGGCCCTGACCCATGCGTTCGAGAAAATTGCCGGCGTCTGCCACATCGAGCTTCCAATCGAGCTTGGTGCGGCGCGGGCCGACTCCTGTCTCGCTCGCCCAATTGCCGGTGGCATTCAGGACGGCGTCGGCATTCTTCAACTGCAGCCTGGACAGCCGCCAGTCGCGCGCCGCACCGCTGGCTT
>CANFIC010000349.1 GCA_947446685.1 Burkholderiales bacterium | reverse complement strand
TCACTGCCAACACTGTTGCGCAAGGCCAGGATATGTTGTTGCAGTGGCATCAGATAAGAGTGGGGCTCTCCGTTCACGACCATAAGGTCGCAACGCAGGCCCACCAGATCCCACATCCGGTGGGCCGTCAGCAGCGTGCGTAGAGCGCGCAGACCCAGGGAACTGCTGATTCGCACCAGCAATATCGGTCGCTCGCCCGAGATCGCAAAGCGCCAGAGCGTGCGCCGGTCCAGCATCGTTTCAGGCGTTTCCTGCTGGCGCGTACAACTGACCGTCATCGGTGTTGCCAGGTCTTGCATATATTGCAGATCGAGTCCGCTCAGACGAAGTTCGCGTTGGCGAATCCGCGCCAGAGTGAGGGACATCAGCTTTGACCGGGTCAGGTGGACTTCCTGACGATAGGCATCGACGATGGCCAGCAAAGTTTCCTTGTCAGCGGCGGCAGCGCAGGCAAAGGTCATGGAACGCTTGGCCCTCGATGGCAGACATAGCCTCAGCTTCAGCGCGCCGACCGGGTCAAGCCCGGTATCGAGTTGTGCTGGGGCGGGATCGGGGTCAACCGCTTGTGTTGCGCGCAGGGGCAAGGCATGCATTTGGCTGTAGTCACCGCGCCGCGGGAGCATTTGCGAACGATCAGATTCAACTTGCAACGATAGCAACTCGGCGCCAGGCAATACATCGCTGTAGGCCAGGAAATGGGCAACCCAGAGGCTGTGTTCGCCGGCCAATCGCGCTTTGCGTTCCAGCAGAAGGCAGCCCGGCGAGGCCATGTAAGCGCGTATGAACAGGTTCTGGAACACCGGATGCGATTCCTCGGCTGCCTGTGGCGCGAGCGCTGCCTCGAAAAAGCTGATCAGCTCGAACTCGACCGCTTCATCAGCCAGGTTGTGCAAGGTCAGGCGGCGTAATTCCACATCATCGTCGGGGCTGATCCAGACCTCGATCTGCGACTCCCAGGCCTTGTTGACGGCAACGAATTCGGCATGGTCGGCTTGGAACCTCGTCAAATATTCGGTTTGCGGTGCCGGGTTCGGTGCCTGGGTCAGCGAATGAAATTGCGCCTGATCTGCGCAGCGCAGGAACTGCCAGATGCCGTAGTCATCGCGCAGCAAGTCGTCGCGTGCCCGGTTGATCGCCTGGCCATGCCAGCGGCTCTGGCCTGCGCCATTCGGCCGCAGGCAGGTGCTGTAGTCGCCATTGCCGAGCAGCAGCGTTGGCAGGCCCTCAATGGCCAGCTTTGCCGGATGCAGTAGACGGGCGCCGCTGTTGAGTGGGGTTTCATCGGGCCTGTGCGGAGGGCGCGGAATCGTCCGCGTCTGGAACACCACCACGCGCGGCATGCGTTCGTGCATCAGGATGCCGAAAGCCTGCGCGCGTGGCGAGCGTTCGAACCAGTTGCGTGGTGCGTCGCCACACAGGAGGTTGCAAAGGCTCAGCAAGCTCATGCCCTGGTGATGGGCCATATAGGTCGAGACCTTCTGCATCTTGACGCCTGCGATGCAACGCGCCGGGCTGAAGTCAAATGCTTCGATGAATCCGTGGCGCCCACGCGCGCCGAGCTTTTCGAGTTGGTGCAAGTTGGCGACCGCCTCAGGCGCATCCACCAGCAGTGCCAGCACGGTTGCATAAGGCGCAATCACGAGATCATCTTGAGGTGTGCGGCGCATGGCCAGTTGCGGTACACCGAACGGTCCGTACTGGAAGGCCAATGATGAATCCTGCTCGAAATACGCGCATTCCGAGACGCCCCAAGGTAATTTATGCCTTGCGCCGAATAGTCGCTGTGCAAGCACTGCAGCCTTGGAGACCCGCTGCAGCAAGCCGCCGCTGGGCTCGCGCATCAGCAATGATGGCATCAGGTACTCAAACATCGAACCCGACCAGGAACGCAGCGTCGGCTCGCCCTCGACCGACAGAAATGGTCTTCCGAGCGCTTGCCAATGGTTGACCGGCACATCACCTTTGGCAATCGCGATATAACTGCCCAGCCGCGATTCGGAGGCAAGCAGGTCGTAGTACGAGGGGTCCAGACTCGCATCGGCGGGCCTGAAGCCGATACGAAACAATCGCCGCCTGCGGTCGTAGAGGAAGCCGAAGTCCATCGATGCGGTGATCGCTTCCATGCGCACAGCCAATGCACGCAGGGTCAAAACGAGGGAGCTGTCATTCCCGGCATCTTGTTCGCGAAGACTTCCGTCGACAATTTCCTGGCAGGCCTGAGCGCTCATCCATAGCAATGCGGCGAGGTTGCCGCTGTCGACCGTCGAGACGTAGGACGGCGTCAAGGTGGCCATTGTCGCGGTGTCGATCCAGTTGTAGAAATGCCCATGGATGCGCGGCAATTTTTCGAGCGTGTCGAGCGTTGCTTGAAGGCGCAATGCCAGCTCGCCTGAAGTAATGAAACCGAGACGCTGTGCACATAAGCAACTCGCCAGGTAGAGCCCGATATTGGTCGGCGATGTCCGGCGAGCCAATATCGGCTCGGGTTCGATCTGCAGGTTGTCAGGTGGGAGGTGATGGTCGGCAGGCGTTACCGTCGCTTCAAACAAGCTCCAGGTGTCGAGCGCCAGTTGCCGCAGATAGTCCTGGTCTTCCCTTGATAACCCCTGCTGCCGACTGGCGCAGGGCTGACCGGCCAGCCAGAGCCAGACCGGCGTCAATGTCCAGATGGCAGCGAGGCCCAGCAGCCAGGGCTTGTCAGCATCAGGCAGCAAGAACCCCGTGGCAAGCCACGCGACTGCCAACAGGCTAATGCCGATATGTTTGCGCCAGATCCAGCCCCAGTTGCTGCGCGCGGCAGCTTGCGACTGCGCGGCCGTGGTCCATTGCAACAGATGCTGCTGGCTGACCAGCAAGCGCCAAATTGTTCGCGCAATTGCGTCAATTTGCGTGGCTGCTGCGAAGGGCAGGGTGATGAGTTGCCACACCATGCCGCCTGCGGCCAGCAGCAAGTCTTTCCCACCCTCAGAGAAAAAATGACGGCGAGCGAGGTCGCGACGTCCGGGTAATAGTGCAGCGAGGGATCCCATCACGGGCCCGAGTCCGAACGCCCCCGCCACCAGGGTCAATGCGGTCAGCGGCTTGACTGCGTCGGCGGCAAAGCTGAGCCAAAGCAGGACCAGACTCGCCGGTGCGAGCAGTGACCGGCGCAGGTTGTCAACGATCTTCCATAAGTTCAACGCACCGACATGTCCTTGCCAAGCCTTGGCGAGCATCGACAGGAGTTGCCAGTCACCTCGAGTCCAGCGATGGGTACGCGCTGCCGCGACATCCGGGTGCATCGGTGCGGTTTCAATCAGCGTGACGTCGCTCAAGTGCGCGGCTCTTGCCCAGAGTCCTTCATACAGGTCATGGCTGAGCAAGCGGTTTTCGGGGACGCGGCCTTGCAGCGCATCATGCATCGCCTGCACATGGATCAGTCCTTTGCCGCTGAAGCTGCCATGGCCGAAAACATCCTGGTAGATTTCGGAACTGCCTGCGTTGTAGACGTCCATACCCCAGGGGCCGGAAAACAGGCTGCCGAAGAGGGTCACGGTTTCGCGTGGCGGCAGTGGTGACACGATGCGAGGCTGCAGGATGCCGAATCCGGCGACGACGCGCCGGGTGGTCTTGTCGATGCTGGGTTGATTGAGCGGGTGAGCCGCTATCGATACCAATTCGCGTAATGTCCCGGGCGGCAGACCGGTGTCGCTGTCCAGGGTGATCAGGTAGCGCGTGTCCTGTTCGATCTGACTCAAGGCGCCCAGGTTGATGAAAGGCGAGTCGGTCGCTGGTGAGCTGTTGCCGGACTTGCCAGAAATTGCAACCAGCGCAGCGAGCAATTGCTCCAGCTTGCCGCGTTTACGTTCCCAACCCATCCATTTTTGTTCGCTGGAATTCCAGCTGCGTTCGCGGTGCAGCAAGGCGAAGCGCGCAGCAAGGCCCGGTGCCACTGGATGGCGTTGATTGAGGGCTTCAATCGCTTTGCAGGCGGCAGTGAGAATGGCTTCATCTCCGTCGACCCGGCATGCCGGCGCATCGGCCCAGTCGCTGAGCAGCGCAAAGCGCGCATGGGGTTCGATATTGGCCAGGTAATGCTGCTCGAGTCGCTGAGTCAGTTCATGCACGGTGTCGGTTGAGGCGAATATGCATGGAATGACCAGCAAGGTTCTATCCTGGCTGCGCAGACCGCCTTCCAGCGCCAGACGCGGCAGTCGATGAACCCGAATCGATTCAGCCAGTGAGCGATTGACTATGGCCAT
>CANFIC010000348.1 GCA_947446685.1 Burkholderiales bacterium | reverse complement strand
GGCGCAAAGCGTTTGATTGTGCACCGCTAAACTGCATTGATTTGGGCTGGAGCAGCAATGGGAATTTACCAACTGGACGAACGGGTCCCTGAGGTCGCCGAATCGGCCTGGGTCGCCGATAGCGCGCAGGTCATCGGCAGCGTGCATCTGGCTGAAGATGTCAGTATCTGGTTCAACACGGTGCTGCGCGGTGACAACGACCTGCTGACGATTGGCCGAGGCACCAACATCCAGGACTGCTCGGTCCTGCATGCTGACAAGGGATTCCCGCTGCGGCTTGGCGAAGGGGTTTCGGTCGGGCATCAGGTGATGCTGCATGGCTGCACCGTAGGCGACCATTCCTTGATCGGTATCGGCGCCGTGGTGCTGAACGGCGCCGTCATCGGCAAGCATTGCCTGGTTGGCGCTGGTGCTTTGGTGACCGAAGGCAAGGTTTTTCCCGATGGCTCGCTGATCGTAGGCAGCCCGGCCAAGGTCGTGCGCGAGTTGACGCCTGAGCAAATCGCCGGACTGCAGTCAATTGCCCGGCACTATGTCGTGAATTCGCGTCGCTACAAGGCTGGATTGAAGAAGATCAGTGAATGAGCGAGCTGCATAAATTCCTGTTTGAAGGTCTGCCGGTGCGCGGCCTGCTGGTTCGGCTGACCGACAGCTGGCGCGAGGTATTGAAGCGGCGCGAGGCGATCGGTGCTCATCCGCCCGAGCTGCGCGCGCTGCTGGGTGAAATGGCCGCCGCTGCGGTATTGATGCAGTCGAACATCAAGTTCAACGGCGCCTTGATCCTGCAGGTCTTCGGCGATGGGCCGGTCAAGCTGGCGGTGGCAGAAGTGCAGCCGGACCTCAGCTTTCGCGCCACCGCCAAGCTGATTGGCGAGGTGCCAGCCGGTGCACAACTTGAGGCGATGCTGAACCTGCATGGTCAGGGCCGCTGTGCGATCACGCTTGACCCCAAGGATCGTCTGCCGGGCCAGCATCCTTACCAGGGCGTGGTTCCCTTGCATGGCGATCAGCGCGAGCCGCTGCAAAAACTCTCCGAGGTGCTCGAACATTACATGTTGCAGTCCGAACAACTCGACACCCGGTTGGTGCTGGCTGCCAATGACGAGATCGCTGCCGGATTGCTGATCCAGCGCATGCCGGCTCAGGGTGATGGCAATCTGGAAGGCAAGCTTGCGCGCAACGAGGACGACATCGGCCTGTCCGATGCCTTCAACAGGATTGCCATCCTGAGCGCGACGCTCAAGCCTGAAGAGCTGTTGGGGCTTGATGCCCAGACGATCCTGCGCCGGCTTTTTTGGGAAGAGCAGGTGCGCTGTTTTGAGCCGCTGACGCCCAGGTTTGCCTGCAACTGCTCACGTGAGCGCGTCGGCGAAATGCTCAAGGGGCTGGGCCGCGAAGAGATCGACAGTGTTCTGGCTGAGCGCGGCGATGTGGAAATCGGCTGTGAATTCTGCGGCCTGCAGTATCACTTTGACCCGGTTGACGTCGGCGCACTGTTCGCGCCCGAGCTGGCAAGGCTGGGTGGCAGCGATAGGGTGCAGTAACCGGCTTTGCTGGCCGATACGGGCTGAGCCGCCGTAGGCGTTAAACTCCGCCATCATCAACGAGTGAGTGATTGCCAAACCATGATCAGGATCGCCATCGTCGATGACAACGCCATCATTCGAGCCGGCTTGCGCCAGTTCTTTTCCGAACACGCTGATTTTGTGGTGATTGCCGAGGCAGTCAACGGCCATGAGGCGCTGGATATTGTCCAGCGCGGCGAAGTCGATGTGCTGCTGCTCGACCTGTCGATGCCTGACCAGAGCGGCGTCGATGCGCTCGTATCGATCAAGTCGGCGGCACCCGATCTGCCGGTGGTGATACTCAGCGGCTTTCCTGAAGCCCATTACGCCAATGCGATGATGCGGCGCGGTGCCAGTGCTTATCTGAACAAGGACTGCGATCCTGAGGACATCGTCAAGGCGATCCGCTTTGTTCATCGTGGCCGGCATATGACCAAGTTCATCCAACCGGTCAACGCCGGTGGTCAGCGCCAGCTCGAAAAGCCGGGGTCAGTCAGACCGGGTTGGCCTGGGCGCAAATGGTGATCGGTCGGACTCGCTGAACTGAGCTCAGGCCGCAGCCGATTCAGGTATTACCGCCATCAGGCTGGTGCCGCGGCCCGGTGACGATTGCAGGTTCAAGTTGCCGCCTTCGGCTTCGACCCGAAAACGCATGCCCAGCAGACCATAGGCGCCGCCGCGGATCGCCTGGCTGTCGAAGCCGACCCCATCGTCGCGCACCAGCATCTCGACCTGACCCGCAGTTGCGGTCATGCTCACCCACACCTGCTTGGCCTGGGCGTATTTGGTGATGTTGGTGATCGCCTCTTGCACCAGTCGATAGACCATCAACTCGGCTGAGGCGGACAACTTGACCTCCTCAAGCGTGCAATACACCTCAATGCCTGATTGGTCGGAAAACTCCTGAGTCAGTATTTCAAGCGTTGCGATCAAGCCGAGGTTGCTCAAGGTCGATGGCCGCAGGTCTTCGATGATGCGTCGACCCATGGCGATACTGGAATTCAGCGTTTCGACCAGATGGGCCAGCCTTTCCAAGGCCTCGGGCGCGATGCCGGTGAGTCGCGACCGGATGCGCGCGGCGTCGAGCTTGGCCGAAGTCAGCAAGGCGCCGAGTTCATCATGCAGATTGCGCGCCAGACGGTTGCGTTCATCCTCGCGCGCCGTCTGCAAATGCTGGGTCAGTTCGGTCAGTTGCAGCGTGCGGTGGCTGACCTCAATTTCCAGCCCGTCCCGCTCATGCTGGATCGCGTTCTTCAGATTCTCCTGGTGCGCCATGATCTCCCTGGACTGACGCAGATAAAGGAAGATCCCGATCAGACTGAACAGGCTGAGCGCGGACATGCCGATGCGGCTGAAATTCAGCGTCCGGTAGATATTGACACGGTTTTCCGCCGTGGCTTGGGTCGAGGTGCCCTGCAGTTCCACGATCTCGGCCCGGATTTCATCCATCAGCTTGTTGCCGCGGCCAGCACTGACGAGCTTGATCGCCGCCTCATTCTCGCCACGATCGAATGCCGAGATCGTATGCGCCAGTTCGGACAATTTGGCTTCTGACAAGCGGTGCATACGGCCAAGCAAGAGCATGGTTTCCGGTTCGTCGTCATGGTCCCGATCAAGTTTGGGGAAGGCATCGGACACCTGTTTGAGACCGGTTTCATAGGGTTGCAAAAATTCCCTCTGTCCGGTCAGCAGATAGCCCCGCTGACCGGTTTCAGCATTGAGCATGCCCTCGGTCAACTGCCAGGCAGTCATTCGTTCGGCCTGAACTTCGCCCAAAGCGCGCAGAGTCGAAGTCGCTTGCCAGTAACTGCCTTCGCTGAGCAGGACCATGGCCCCAGCAAGAAAGCAAGCCAGCGGGAAGACCAATGAGTTGCGTTTATTCAGCCAGCCAGAGTTCATGAACAGTTCCCGGTGCAAAATACGGCAATATCCAACGCGGAAGGCGTGAATAAATCATGATTCGAATCGCCATTATCGACGACCACGCCATTGTCCGGGCAGGATTGCGCCAGTTCTTCGCCGACCAGGCTGATTTTTCGGTTGTTGCTGAAGCGGCCAGCGGCCGTGAGGCGATCGAAATCGTGCGTCGCGGCGATGTCGATGTGATCGTGCTTGACATCGCTTTGCCTGACCAGAGCGGGGTTGAGACCCTGGCTGCCATCAAGGCTCGTGCGCCCGATCTGCCGGTGCTTATCTTTACAGGCTACCCCGAGGCTCACTACGCGGTCAGTCTGCTGCGTCAGGGCGCCAGCGGCTATCTGAACAAGGACTGCGATCCGGAGGAAATCGTCAAAGCCATCCGTATCGTCAGTCGTGGGCGAAAGTACCTGACCGAATCCTTGGCCGACCGTCTCGCCAATGGCTTGCGGGAGGGCGGGAACACCCCCCCGCATGAGCAGTTGTCCGAGCGCGAGTTACAGGTCTTCTTGCGTCTGGCCAAGGGCGAAACGGTCAGTCATATGGCCAACGGCATGTCCTTGAGTGTCAAGACGATCAGCACTTACCGCAGTCGCGTGCTGGAAAAGTTGGCCCTCGTATCGAACAGCGAGTTGACCTACTACGCCTTGAAGAACGGCTTGATTCTCTAGTCTTACTGTGTCACAAACGTAGACGGAGGTTCACCGAGCTGCAATGCGGACAATGGCCCAGTGCGATCGCGAGGGCGACGCCCAGTTGAAAGCGCAACGTTGTGAT
>CANFIC010000347.1 GCA_947446685.1 Burkholderiales bacterium | reverse complement strand
TGATGTCGGAGAACAAGACCACATATTGCCCGGCATGGGAATTTTTCACCGCACTGATGGTTTGCAGCGTCGTGATGACCTCGCCGTTCTTGCGGCGCATCCGGACTTCGCCATACCAATGGCCTTTGGCCTTCAGTTCAGCCCACATATTGCCGTAGACCTGTTCTTCCTTGGCCTCGGCAGCCAGCAGACTGAGTTGGCTGCCCAATGCTTCGTCGCGCTTGAAGCCGGTGATGTAGCTGAAGGACTCGTTGATTTCGAGGATGGTTCTATCGTCGTTGATGATCATGATGCCCTCTCGGGCATTCAGGAACACGTTGGCGGCAAGTTGTAGCTTCTCCACAGCCAGCTTCCGTTCAGTCTCATCGTGAACGATGGCCAGCAGTAATTGACGCCCGCCGGCGTCGATCGTGCTTGCATAGATCTCGACATCGCGTAGCTCTCCCGAGGCCAGCCGGTGTCTGAAATGAAGCAGTTTGGCCGATAGTGTCAGCACCTGCCGGATTTCAGCGGCAATTTCTGGCTCGGGCAAGGTATTGATCTCGCTGACCGACATGCCGGCGATCCTTTCCCTGGGATAGCCGTAAAAGTTGGCCGCAGCTTCGTTGGCGTCAATGAAGCAACTCTTCACGGGATCGATCAGCAACATCACCGATGAGTTCTTCTCGAAGAATCTCCTGAAGCGCGACTCGCTGCTGCTCAAGTCCTTGACGAGTCGCTTGTGCGCGCTGTTGTCAGTGATGAAGCCGCACCACAGCACCGAACCCTCTTTCTCGGGCTGCGGAATGGCATTGGTTGTCAGCCAGACCTCGGGTTCGCCAGCCGCCACCTGCAGCCGGTATTCATGCACCCAAGGCGTCAAAGCAATGGCTGACTGCTCCAATGTCGCCAACAACTGCGGCAGATCGTCCGGATGGACCGCGGCAAAGCAGGCGGCTGCATCCTTTCGCACTTCCTCCAGGCTGACATGAAAAATATCGGCCAAGGCTTGGCTTGCATAGGGAATGCTGAACTTGCCATCGGCATGTTTACGGAACTGGATGATGACAATGCCCGGAACGCGGCTATTGATTTTCTCCAGGCGATCGAGTGCCTCCCGCAAGTCCGACGAAGCCAGTTTGAGCTGATCCGTCATCGAGTTGAATGAACGGGACAGTTCCACAAACTCGTCAGCGCCTTCGGCTTTGACAAGGAACTCCAGATCACCGCCAGCGACTTTTTCCATACCCAGGCGCAGCGGCACCAAGCCCTTGCTCAGGGTTCGAGCCAGCTGCTGCCCCATCAAGACCGCAAGCCCCAGCAGGCAAAAAACCAAGCCATAACTGACAATCAGAAATTCGTAGGCCCGCTCGACTCTTGCAGCACTCAGTTGCTCCAAGTCTGTCGCCATGTTTCTGAACTCGACCGCCTTCAATATCAGCTGACTGAACAAGCGCTTGTCGACTTCAGCGTAGACCGAGCGCTCGTCATCACCTGACAGCCGCAACGCTTCCGAGTTTTTTACCGCACGTTGGAAAATTGCACTGCGCTCTTCGGTATTTTTCTGCAGCTCGAGCAGCAGCTTGATACCCCTCTTGTCGCCGAAATGAGCAACTGCCTCCAACAACAAGCGAGAAGTTCTTTCCTTGGATCGATCCCACAATTGCCGAATCCGATCTTCACGGTACAAGTAATACTGGTTCCTCAGTTCCTCGGCATGAGAAATTAATTCCTGAATGTCCCCGGAAATCAAATAATCGGCTTTCGAATCTCGGAATTCAAGCCCCGTCCAGATAGAAATCGGTAGCAATATTGCCAATGCCAGTCCGGCTATCGCCGCACTGGCATTGAGTCGAGTGACGATACGCATGGCAACTACTCACTCAGCTTGACCGCCTTGGGCGCGACTGATCTGAGGCCGTCTCGATAGATGTAGTCGCCATAATTCGGCATCACGGTGCTTTCAGTCAATCCATTCTTGACCGCCCAGCGCGTTTCGTCCTCAAGGCTGATCAGGACGATCTCGTCGAGTTGCACCCGATAGTTGAAGTTGGCCCAAACCGCGCGCACCAGTTGGATGTCATTGCCGGTCGCCTTGGCCATGATCGCCTGGGCCTCGGCGGGCTCCTTTTCAACGAAGCCTTGGGCCCGGATCAAAGCCCGCAGGAAACGCTCGATCAACTGCGGATTCTTCTTGGCAAAATCCTGCTGTGCGACAAGATTGAAGGTTTCCGTATAAATTTGCCGATCCTGAAAAGTCAGCCCGGCCGTACCGATTGCTTGCGCGATCTGAGTCAGCGGATAGTTCCAGGTACTGACCGCGTCGACCTGGCCAGCGTTGAGCGCTTCGAGCATCTTGTCCGGGCCCAATTCGACCGGCAGGATGTCGCGGCGAGACAGGCCATTGACGTTGAGCAGGGAATCCAGAAAGAAGTCCGAGGTCGTACCCTTCGTGAAGCCGATGCGCTTTCCTTTCAAATCAGCGAGGGTGGAGATACCCGAGCTTTTCTTGGCGACCACGCCGTTGTTGCTGTTGCTGTCTTCGATATTCGCGATGATGAAGATTTTTTCGCCCTTCAAGATTGCGAACATGATCGGCGTTTCAGCCGCACCCGCCAAGTCAGCCTTGCGCTCAAGCACAGCCTGCAAGGCCATTTTCCCGAACTGGTGGCGCTGAAATAGCATGTCCAAGCCCTCGCCGACGAAATATCCTTTGGCTTCAGCGACATGGATCAAGGTGCTTTGCGGCTGTCCGGTGACCGCCATGGTCATTTTTGGCAAGCGCCCGACCTGATCGGCTGCTGGCGCTGGCGATTTGCCGCAAGCCGATAGCGCGAGCAGCACAAGCCAGGCGATGGTGAATTTCCACATCAGCGACCCCCGATCAATGGCAACAATCGGGTGATTCTCAGCAGAAATTCCAGCGCCCTGATGCGGACTGTCAATCGGCGCTCGGCCAGAATCCGCAGGCGCAACCAGCGCGGCAGATCAGCTCAAGCCGGCCTCGAACACGCGCACTCGAACGCCTTGAAGACTGACCACCTGGCCGGCGCGGATCTTGGCGGTCTTGCGCAACTCGTCCTGGCCATTCACCTGGACCCGCCCCTCGGTGATGATGACGCGCGCCCGCCCTCCGCTCTCGGCCAGTCCGGTGGCCTTGAGCAAGCGGTCGAGCGTGATGAACTCGCCGCGCAATTCAAACTCGATCGTTTGCATGGATTATTGACCCAGGCGTTTTACGGCAGCGGCACGGATCGCGCCGAGCGTGCTGCGGCTGGTCGAGACATCGGCCGACAGGCGCAAATGGATCAGCGTCGGTTTGCCGGCCTGCAGCGCTGCGCGCAAAGCCGGCTCGAACTCTTCGGTGCGCTCAACCCGCTGCGCCGCCCAGCCATAGGACTGGGCCAGCATGGCGAAATCGGGGTTGAACAGATCGCTACCCGAGACCCGGCCCGGATATTCGCGCTCCTGGTGCATCCGGATCGTGCCGTAAGTACCGTTGTCGACGACGATGCTGATCAGCTGTTTGGCGCCATAGCCGGTTGCCGTGGCCAACTCCTGGCCTGTCATCAGGAAATCGCCGTCGCCGGCAAGGTTGACGACCCAGGTTGAGGGCTTCAACAAAGCCGCGGCCACCGCCGCAGGCACCCCGTAGCCCATCGCACCCGAAGTCGGCGCCAGTTGCGTGCGGCCTTGCTGATGCAGGCCCGGGTATTGGTGAAAGCGCTGCAGCCAGCCGCTGAAATTGCCGGCGCCGTTGGTGAAGATCGTGTCCTCGGGCATCAAGCGGTTCAGACATTGGATGACTTCGGCCATGTCCAGCGGGCTGACCGGCTGCGCCACCCGGTTCGCCTGGTAATCGGCGTTGGCGTCCAACGTCCATTGCTGCCAGGTGACCGAAACCGGCGCTTCAAGCGTGGCCAAGGCCTGCGCGGCGCAGCTCATGCTGGCGTTGATCATCAGGTCGGCCGCATAGACGCGGCCCAGCTCTTCGGCGCCGGCATGCAGATGGATCAGTTGCTGCGCCGGGCGCGGTGCCTGCAGCAACTGATAGCCTCCGGTGGTCATTTCGCCCAAGCGCGGCCCGAGCGCGATGATCAGATCAGCCTCCTGCACCCGCTTGGCCAAAGCCGCGCTGATGCCGATGCCGACATCGCCGGCATACAGCGGGTGGCGGTTATCGAACAAATCCTGGAAACGGAAAGCGCAGGCCACCGGCAGCTGCCAGGCCTCGGCAAAGCTTTGCAAAGCGCTGCAGCTGTCGGCAGTCCAGCCACCAC
>CANFIC010000346.1 GCA_947446685.1 Burkholderiales bacterium | reverse complement strand
GAACAGAACATCCAGCTCGACAACTGACCCGCATCCTCCCTCCACCGCATTCAAGGAAAGATTCCATGGCTCGCAATACCCAGGTCGTCGCCGACCACAATGCACCACCGATCACCCAGATCCTGGCCGAATTCGTCGCCACCCACCCCGGCTTTGCCGATGGCGGCTGGAGCGCCGAAGTCGACCATGAAGCGCACCGCACCTTCATGAACTGGCTCGGCTGCGCCGTCGGTGCCGCCCATCATGAAGCTGCCGACGCTGCGTTGGCTGCGGTCGCGATGCTGCAACCGGCCGAACAAGCCACCTTGGCCGGTCGCAGCGAAAAAGTCGACATGGCCAGCGCTGCGCTGATCAACGGCATCACCTCGCACACCTTCGACTTCGACGACACGCATCTGAAGACCATCATTCATCCGGCCGGCCCGGTGGCTTCGGCCCTGCTCGCACTGGCTGAACATATCGGCGCCAGTGGCCGTGCGCTGATCGATGCGCTGGTGATCGGCATCGATGTGTCCTGCCGCGTCGGCAATGCGATGTACCCCGACCATTACGACCGCGGCTGGCATATCACCGGCTCGACCGGCACGCTCGGCGCCGCTGCTGCTTGTGCCCGCATGCTCGGCCTGGACGCCCAGCAGACCGCGATGGCCCTGGGCATTGCCGCCTCGCAGCCGATCGGCATGCGCGAGCAATTCGGCACCATGACCAAGCCATTCCACCCCGGCGCGGCCGCCAGAGCCGGCTTGATGTCGGCCTTGTTGGCCAGCAAGGGCTTTACTGCCAGCAGCAAAGCGCTGGAAGCGCCGCGCGGCATGATGCAGACGATCTCGACCAAGAACGACTGGACCGAAATCACCAGCGAGCTTGGCGAGCGTTTCGAGATCTCCTTCAACAGCTACAAGCCTTTCGCCTGCGGGATCGTCATCCACCCCAGCATCGACGCCTGCGCCCAGTTGCGCGCCCAGGGTGTGACGCCCGACCAGGTGCAGAGCATCGAGCTGAAAGTGCATTCGCTGGTGCTCGAGTTGACCGGCAAGAAAGAACCCGCCGACGGCCTGCAAGCCAAGTTCAGCGTCTACCATGGCTGCGCTGCCGGTCTGTTCTTCGGTCATGCGGCTGAAGATGAGTTTTCCGACGACGTGGTGAACCGCCCCGACATGGTCGCGCTGCGCCGCAAGGTCGTCGCTACCGTGGACGATTCGATCGACGAAGCCAGCGCCGATGTCACTGCCCTGCTGCATGACGGGCGCCGCGTCCATGTCTTCGTCGAGCATGCGATCGGCTCGCTACAAAACCCGATGACCGACGCCTTGCTCGAAGGCAAGTTCCACGGTCTGTCGGACAGCGTGCTCGGCGCCGCCCGCACGGCCGAAGTCATCCAGGCCTGCTGGAAAATCGGCCAGGCCGCCGATCTGCGCGGCTTGACCGCCCTGCTGCGTCCCTGAATCGAAACGCCGCTGCGGCAGGCCGGCAGACTGTGACCCGCTTCGATCGGGGTCATAGAATGCCGGCCCGCTCAAACAACAACAAAGCCTCAATGAACATAATCGTCAATGACGAACTGCAAGCCTATATCGACCCATTGACGCCCGACGAACGCCAAGCCTTGGAGCGCAGCATCGTCGACGAAGGCTGCCGCGATGCGCTGGTGCTATGGGGCGAGATCCTCGTCGACGGACATAACCGCTACGGCATCTGCCAGCAGCATGGCATCGCCTTCGAGACCGTACAGAACACCCGCTTCCAATCGCTGCAGGACGTCAAGCTGTGGATGATCGACCACCACCTGGGACGGCGCAGCCTATCGGATTTCCAGCGCGGTGTGCTGGCCTTGCGCAAGAAGGAAATCACCAGCGCCCGGGCCATGGCCGCAGCGCTGGCACCCAATGCGGCAGGCGAGTCGCCAGCCAAAGCCGAGCTGCCGCCGCCAGACCGCCTGAACACACGTGAATCGATCGCCAAAGCGGCGCGCATCAGCAGCAATACCGTCATGCAGATCGAAAAAATCCAGAAGACTGCGGTGCCCGAGCTGGTCGCTGCGGTCAAGGCCGGAACAATTTCGATCAACACGGCAGCCACGGTTGCCAGCATGCCTGCGGCCGAACAGGTGGCCGCGGCAGCCGGCGGCAAGAGCGATTTGCAGCAAGCAGCCAAGCGCGTTCGCCAAGGCCGCGCCAAACCTGCGGCAAGCGAAGCTGGCCCGGACGCTAGCCCGGACGAAGCGCCGGAAGATGTGGCCCTGCGCAATCGCGAAACGCAATTGCTGCTGCTGCAAAGCACCGTCCAGCAATTGACCGCCGAGAACAAGGCCTTGCAGGAAGAAAACCGCCAGTTGCGCGCGCAACTGGCGGCGGCGCTGTAACGTTTGACCTGAGGGTGCCCAAAGGGCGCAGCCTTTTGGGCACCCCCTCGATGGAAGGGTCAGACCGCATTCGGGGCATGCGTTAAACTAGTCAGCCTACTAGTCAGTTGGGAGTCATGCTATGGATTCTTGGCCCGTACAAGACGCTAAGGCTCGGTTCAGTGAATTTCTTGAAAAATGCTTGACTGAGGGCCCGCAGATGGTGACAAAGCGAGGTGCCGAAGCTGCGGTTTTGGTGCCTGCCGAAGAGTGGCGTCGGCTCCGTGCCGCTGCTCAGCCCTCGCTGAAGGAACTGCTGCTGTCTAACCAGGGACGGACCGAGACGCTCGCGCCAGCTAGAGGCCGGGCTCGACGGCGCGCCCCTACCGCGCTGCGGTAAGCACGATGTACTTGCTCGACACGAACGTAGTTTCGGAGCTTCGCAAGCCGAAGCCACACGGCGCAGTGTTGCAATGGATTCAGAACGTCCCGGACGCTGATCTGCATATTTCGGCAGTGACGATTGGCGAAATTCAAGCCGGTATTGAGTTGACTCGCGAACAAGACGAATCGAAGGCGGCAGAGCTTGAGCAATGGCTGGAACTTGTCTCTGGCTCATTCAACGTGGTTCCAATGGATGCGCTGGTTTTCAGGATATGGGCTCGACTGATGCATCGAAGCTCCGACACGCTCTACGAGGACGCAATGATTGCTGCCACAGCCAAGGTGCACAAGCTCACCGTGGTGACTCGAAACGTGACGGACTTCAAGAGCTTTGGCGTGAGCGTACTTAACCCGTTCACCTCGCCTCGAAAGTGAACTTCGACTTGCGGACTACTGGCTCTGCTGCGGTCTAACTATTCGAGCAGCAGGCGCAGCCAGTCGGGCAGCGGCGTCGACTTCTGCGTCGGGAAATCGGTCCACACCGTGGTGGCGCCGCCTGCCGCGTAAATCACACCGGGTTGGTCAACCCGTTCCAGCGTGATCCAGGTCTCAAAGCTGCTGCGCCCCGGGTTCGAGACGTAATGCCTGGCCAGCATGTCGCCCGGATATTCGAGCTGTTTGTAGAAATTACAGAAGGCGTTGACGATCACCGGACCCTGGCCGCCCGGGTTCGGCGCGCCGCCAACCCGGTGCAGCCATTCGATCCGCACGATCTCCATATAGCGGAAATAGACCGTATTGTTGACATGGCCCATCGCATCCATATCGCCCCAACGGATCGGGATCGTCATCTCGAAGATTCGCTTCTTCGCGTCGGGAATCTCGAATCTCATGGTGTCATCCCCAACTCGGTTGTGATGCGCAGCACCAAGGCCTTCAAAGCCTCGACCTCGCCACTCAGGCGCTGCTGCTCGGCGCGAAGGAACAACAGCTCCTCATCCTGTGGCAGCGCCGGCGCTGATCGATCCTGCGCCACCTCGCCGCACAAGAGATGAGCCCAGCGCGCCTCGCGGGCACCCGGGGCGCGGGCCAGTTTGACGACAAAAGGTGGCTGACGCTCGGCCATCTCGTCCAGAAAACCTTCGACCGAAGAGATGTCGGCAAAGCGGTGCAGCCGCTCGGTGTGCAAGCGCAGTTCGGCCGCAGTCTGCGGGCCGCGCAACATCAGCAGATCGAGGATCGCCATCGCCGCGCTCGGCACACCCAGGCCCCGCGCCGCGTTGTGCTCGAACCGGGTCACCCGGTTGCCGCTGATCGGATTCACCAGATGCATCGCCTTCAGCTCGTCGAGCGCCTGCAGCACATCGGCTTCGCTGGCGTTCATCACCGGATCGCGCGCGGTCTTCTGATTGCAGCCCAGGGTCAAAGCGTTGACCGAAAGCGGATAGCTGTCAGGCACCGTCGCCTGCTTTTCCACCAGCACCGCCAGCACCCGCGCTTCAAGCGCAGTCAATGTTCTCAAAGCCATATTTGCTCAACTTTCATGTATCCAATCCCGATTTCACCCCGTTCGCCCT
>CANFIC010000345.1 GCA_947446685.1 Burkholderiales bacterium | reverse complement strand
GGGTCTGCATACATTCAATTGGGACGGGAAAGGCTATGCCGGGAACCGTCTCGCCAGCGGCGCTTACAAGCTGCTGATGAAGGCCAGCGATGGCGCCGGGGCTGCCGTGACATCGACGGCCTTGACTGCAGGTGTAGTGGGCGGCATTTCCCGCCCCTCCGCCGGCAACGTTCCGCAACTGCTGACCACCGATGGTCGCACGATCAATCTGGCCGATGTGGCCCAACTCACCAAACCTTGAGGATATTCCATGAGCGCATTTGACATTGCATCTGCTGGCCTGAAGGCGCAGCAGTCAGCCATCGAAGTGACCAGCAACAACGTTGCCAACTCATCCACAGTGGGCTACAAGGCCAGCGAATACAACTTTGTTGACCAATATTTCAAGGCCGTCCAGGCTGGCGGTACCTCGGGGGTCGCGACCTTCGGCGCTCAGACCGTCAACAACCAGGGCGCCATCGTTGCAGCAAGCTCGCCGCTCGATCTGGCGATCCAAGGCGACGGCATGTTCCGGCTGTCGAGCCTGCCTGGCGCGGGGACGGGCGATCAATATTACAGCCGCAACGGTCAATTCTCGGTGGACAAGGAAGGCTATGTTGTCAATGCCAACGGGCTCTATCTGACGGGCTATCAGGCCAATACGGCGCTGACGGGAGTGACTCCTACGATTGGTGCAATGCAACTCCCGCCCGCAGTGCTGACGCCTGTGGCATCGACGGAGGCGACGCTGAATGCCAACCTCGATATGCGTGCCGCGGCGCCGATGCAGGTGACGAACGGCGTTGTCACGTCGACGCCGAATGTTTTCAACGCCAATGACCCGAAGACCTACAACTCGAGCACGACGGTGTCGGTTTACGACAGCAATGGCCTGTCGCATGTGGTCAATCTCTTCTTCAAGAAAACATCGACTGTGGCAGCGCCCGATCCGCGCAGTACGACCACGCCGCAGGGCACAGCCACTGCAGCGCAGTACGAGGTCTATATGCAGGCCGATGGCGTTCAATTGACGCGCACGGTGGGTTCGAATGTCGGCATGGCAGCATTGGGTGATGAGGCGACGGTCGCCCAGGCTGCAGCCAAGGATCTCCTCGATGCGGTGATCAATACGGCTGCAAATTCAGCCTCGGCCTCCAGCGACTACAGCGCGGCAGTCTTGCAGCTCAGTCTGGATCAGGCGAGCCTGGCAACCCAGGCGACCGCCCTGTCACAGGTCTCCCTCACCAATTCAGCGGGTGATGCGATTTCGTCGACGACTTCCACGGTTGTCACCAACGCTGTGGCGGTAGTGGCCGCCAAGGCAGCTGTGGTGACTGCTTTGGCCGCCAAGTCGGCTGCTGACAGCGCAGTGACTGCTTCTCTTGCGACCTTTGCCAATGCGACCTTGGCTGCGGCAAGCGAGACTTATGTCGCACTGCAGGCGGTTCAGACCGCAGCCATCGAGACTCTGACCACGGCTCGAGGGACGGTGACTACCACGCAAGCCACGCTCGATGCGTCGATCGATGCAGGTCTGACAGGCACGGCTACGGCGGACGCAGCAGCCAATGCGGCCTTGGTAGCCTATGCGGCGATAAAGACTTCGTTGGCGGATGATGTGACCGCTTTGGCCACTGCTACAACTGCAAAAGAGACCGCAACAGCGGTTGCGCTTGCGGCCTGGAATGCGAACAGCACCGCCGTAGCAAAGACGAAAATCGGCACGCTGCAGTTCGTTGACGGCCAACTGACCGGCTCCTTGACTAAGGCGCTCGATGGTGGCCCGGCTGTGCCTGCGGTCTACAGCGTCAAGCTGTCAGACAGCAAGGGCAGCAGTCTTTGCGATGTGGCGATCGATCTGTCGGCAATGACCGCATTCGGTTCGGCCTTCCTGGTGACGAATTCGGCCGCCAATGGCTATGCTGCGGGCAACCTCACGGCTGTATCGGTCGATGAAATGGGCGTGATGACCGGTCAGTACACCAATGGCAAGACCATGGTGGCAGGACAATTGGTGCTGGCGCAATTCAACAGCCAGACCAATCTGGGTCAGGCCAGTCAAAACGTTTTTTCCGAGACTTTTGCTTCTGGAACACCAGTGATTGGAACGGCGACCGCTGGCTCTTTCGGATCGATCAAGGCTTCGTCGCTCGAAAACAGCAATATCGACATGGCGTCCGAACTGGTCGCTTTGATGGTTCAGCAGCGTAACTACCAGGCCAATTCGCAGAGCATCAAGGCAGCGGACACCTTGTTGACGACTGCCATCCAGATGGGCCGCTGATGCTTGATCGTATGGTCTTCACTGCGATGGCGGGCGCTCAAAATGCGGTCGACCAGTTGGCAGTGACAACAAACAACCTATCCAATGCGACGACGCCTGGATTTCGCGAACAGCTGAATGCTTTTCGCGCGGTGCCGGTGCAGGGCGATGGTGCCAAGACGCGGATTTCTTCGGTGCAATCGACGCCCGGCTTTTCCAGCGTGGGTGGCCGGCTTGAACAGACCGGCAATCCTTTTGATGTGGCGCTGGAAGGCGATGGCTGGTTCAGCGTCAAGCGCAAGGATGGATCGCTCGCTTACACCAGGCAAGGCAAACTGACAGTTGATGCGCGCGGTGCCTTGTCTACCGGTGGCGCTGCCTTGCAGGGCGATAACGGCAATTTGCTGATGCCTGCCGGAACCGTGCCCGAAATCGGCGGTGACGGTGTGGTCTATGCGCGCCGCGAAGGTGAAGCCAGCGGCACGCGCGTCGGGCGATTGCGTATTTCGCGTGCCGACCCCGGCGCGCTCGATCGCGGCCCCGACGGTTTCTATCAGGCCAATCGCCAACTGGCGGTCGCTGATGCCAAGTCAGTGCGGGTTCGCCAAGGCGCTTCTGAGTCGAGCAATGTCAGCGTGTCCGAGGCGATGGTCCAGATGATCTCGCAACAGCGGATGTTCGATTTGTCGATGCAATTCATCAAGGCCGCCGACCAGAACGCTCGCGGCGCCGAAACTTTGATCACCGGTCGCTAAAAGCGGCCAAGGAAACCCAAGATGATTCGTTCCCTGTGGATTGCCAAAACCGGACTGGATGCTCAGCAGACCAATCTGGATGTGATCGCGAATAACCTGGCGAATGCTGCGACGACCGGTTACAAGCGGATCAAACCGGTTTTTGAAGACCTTCTTTACCAAACCTTGCGTGCTGCGGGCGGCCCCACGGGCGGCCAGTCACAGTCACCGAGCGGACTGCAGGTCGGCACCGGCGTCCGCGCTGGTTCGGCCGAACGCATGTTCTTGCAAGGCGCTTTGACCCAGACTGGCAATCAACTCGACTTGGCGATCAATGGCGCAGGTTTCTTCCAGGTCACGCTCCCCGACGGCACGACGGCCTACACGCGAGACGGCAATTTTTCACGCGATGCGCAGGGGCAGATCGTCAACCAGGCGGGCTATGTGCTGGCGCCTGGCATCACGATTCCGGTCAATGCGACTTCGATCACGATCAGCGAAACGGGTCAGGTTTCGGTTCAGATCGCCGGCCAGGTGGCGCCGAATCAGGTCGGTGAGTTGCAGATTGCGCGTTTTATCAATCCCGGTGGCCTGGCTTCGCTTGGCGGCAACCTGCTGTCCGAGACTGCAGCGTCAGGCACGCCCACTCCCGGTTTGCCAGGCACCGATGGCGCGGGTACCTTGAAGCAGTTGTATGTCGAAGCTTCGAATGTCAACGTAGCCGAAGAACTGGTGGCCTTGATCCAGGCCCAACGGGCTTATGAAGTGAACACGCGCGCTGTCACTGCATCTGACCAGATGCTGCAAAAACTCGCGCAGCTTTAAGTTGAATAAGGTGATTGCCATGCATTTCCGTACGATCGCCTGCCTTGTCGCAGTCTTTGGCAGCGCCTTGTTGCTCGGGTGTTCAACCCCGATTTCAAGCGCTGACCGCACGGTCAGCGAGGTGCCTGTGACGACTGCCAAGCCGCGTCCGACATTGTCATTGCCGGCCAGCCAGGGGAGTCTGTTTCCATCGATTGGTGGATTGAGCACCGGTTATCGCCCATTGTTCGAGGACAGGCGGGCGCGCACTGTCGGCGACACCTTGACCGTGCTCTTGAATGAAAAAACCACCGCCAACAAGAAGAGTTCGGCGGATGCGAGCAAGAAGGGCGGCTTGACCGACGGGATCACCGCCGGCAGTCAAGTGCCATTGTTCAAGAGCTTTGTCGGCTTGTCGCTGGCAGCGACCAGCGACAATAATTTTGCCGGCAAGGGCTCGAGCAGCGCCGCCAATGATTTCTCGGGCACGATCACGGTCACCGTGGTCGAGGTCTATGCGAACGGCAATTTGC
>CANFIC010000344.1 GCA_947446685.1 Burkholderiales bacterium | reverse complement strand
ATATGTTCGACCGTCAAGGCCGGGTCGACGCCGCGCTCGAAACGATGGCCGGCATCGGTCGAAAAGTTGAAGCGGCGCGAACGCCCCATCACCGCCTTGGGCCACCAGAAAGCGGCTTCGACGTAGATGTTGCGGGTGTCGTCGCAGACTGCAGTGGCGTCGCCGCCCATGATGCCGGCCAGCGATTCGACGCCCTGCGCATCAGCCACCACGCCAACTGTTGCATCGAGTTGCACCGTGTTGCCGTTGAGCAGCTTCAGGCTCTCGCCCGGCAAGGCCCAGCGCACGATCAATTCGTCATGGATCTTGTCCAGATCGAAGATATGCGAGGGGCGACCGAACTCGAACATCACATAGTTGGAGATGTCGACCAGCGCCGAGACCGGACGCTGACCGCAGCGTGCCAGCGCGCTGACCATCCAGGCCGGAGTTTTGGCCTGGGTGTTGACGCCGCGAATGATGCGGCCCGAAAAGCGCCCGCACAAATCAGCGGCTGCGATGCGCACCGGCAGCAGGTCCGGGTTGGTCACCGGCACCGGCGGGAATGCCGGCGTCAGCAGTGGCGCGCCGGTCAAGGCCGAGACCTCGCGCGCGATGCCGTAGACGCTCAAGCCATGGGCCAGATTGGGCGTCAGCTTGAGCGTGAAGAGCATGTCATCGAGCGCCAGATGGGCGCGGATGTCCTGGCCGATCGTTGCCTCAGCGCTGAGTTCGAGCAGGCCGCCATGCTCGTCGCTGAGCTTGAGTTCCTTGGCTGAACAGAGCATGCCGAAGCTGTCAACGCCGCGCAGCTTGCCGATCTTGATCTCGAACGGTTTGCCATCGTCACCCGCCGGCAATGCCGCACCGACCAGGGCCAAAGGCACTTTGATGCCGACACGCGCATTGGGCGCGCCGCAGACGATCTGCAGCAGCTCATTGCCACCGGCATTGACCTTGCAGACGCGCAAGCGGTCGGCATCGGGATGCTGGACCGCTTCAACGATTTCGGCCACGACGATGCCGTGGAATGGCGGTGCTGCGGGGCGCAGTTCTTCCACCTCGAGGCCCGACATGGTCAGCAGTTCGGCCAGCTCTTGCGTATTCAGCGGCGGGTTGCAGAAGGCCCGCAGCCAGGATTCAGGAAATTGCATTTTGTCTGCTCGTCAATGTTTGCGGGTGGCTTACTGGAACTGCGCCAGGAAGCGCAGGTCGCCATCAAAGAACTGGCGCAAATCGCTGACGCCGTAGCGCAGCATGGCCAGCCGGTCGATGCCCGAACCGAAAGCGAAACCGATATAGGTTTCGGGATCCAGCCCCATATTGCGGATCACCTGTGGATGGACCTGACCAGCGCCCGAGACTTCCAGCCAGCGGCCTTTCAGCGGGCCGGTGGCGAACATCATGTCGATTTCGGCACTCGGCTCGGTGAACGGAAAGTAGCTCGGACGGAAGCGGATCTCCATCTCCGTGGTCTCGAAGAATTGCTGCAGAAAATTGACGTAAACCGACTTCAGATCCTTGAAGCTGATGTTGGTGCCGACCCACAGGCCTTCGACCTGGTGAAACATCGGCGAATGGGTCGCATCGCTGTCGACGCGGTAGGTGCGACCGGGTGCGATCACACGGATTTCAGGCATGGCCTGGCCGGCGGCGATCAAGCCCGCATGGCGCTTGACATGCTGGACCGCATAGCGGATCTGCATCGGGCTGGTGTGGGTGCGCAGCACATGGCCATTTTCGACATAGAAGGTGTCGTGCATCGAGCGCGCCGGATGGTCGGCAGGCGTATTCAAGGCGGTGAAATTGAACCAGTCGTTCTCGATTTCGGGGCCATCGGCCACGTCGAAACCCATCGAGCCAAAGATCGCCTCGATGCGTGCCATCGCACGGGTGATCGGGTGCAGCCCGCCGCTGCCGCGTTGGCGGCCGGGCAGGCTGACGTCGAGCGCCTCGGCCTTCAATTGCAGCGCCAGTTCGGCATCGGCCAGGGCCTGGCGGCGGGCGGTCAAGGCGGCTTCGATACCGGCTTTGAGCACATTGATCTCGGCGCCACGCGTCTTCTTCTGCTCGACCGGCAAGGCGGCCATGCCTTTGAGCAACTCGGTCACCAGACCGGACTTGCCGAGGAATCTGGCCTTGGCGTTCTCGAGGTCGGCGGGCGTTGTGGCGGCGGCAAATTCGGCTTGGGCCGTCTGCAGCATTTGGTCTTGGTCGTTCATCGCGGTGCCGGTTCCATCAAGCAAAAATCATCAAGCAATAAAAAAAGGCCGAGCACCAGGTGTCGGCCTTTGAAGCGCTGACCCCGAACCGGTGAACCGGTCAGGGGTTTGCCGCTATTGCCGCAAGAATGCGGCAACAGGGCATCAAGCGAGAGCGGCCTGCGCCTTGGCGAAGATGCTGGCAAAACCAGCAGGATCACGAACGGCGAGATCAGCCAGGACCTTGCGGTCGATTTCGATCTCGGCCTTTTTCAGGCCAGCCACAAATTTGCTGTATGTCATTCCGAGGCCACGGGAAGCCGCATTGATACGGGCAATCCAGAGTGCGCGGAACACACGTTTCTTGGCGCGACGGTCACGGTAGGCGTATTGACCCGCCTTCATCACCGCCTGTTTGGCGATCCGGAAGACGTTTTTACGACGACCACGATAGCCCTTGGCTAATGCCAGGACCTTCTTGTGACGGGCACGTGCGGTAACACCACGTTTAACGCGAGGCATAGTAGTTCTCCTTCAGAAGTCGGTCAGAGGCCAGCAAAAGGCAACATTTGAGCCATATGGCCCATGTTGGTCTCGTGCACGGTCGTAGTGCCACGCAAATGGCGCTTGGTCTTGGTCGACTTCTTAGTCAGGATGTGGCGCTTGAACGCCTGACCGCGCTTGACGGTACCACCCGGGCGAACGCGAAAGCGTTTCTTCGCGCCGCTCTTGGTCTTCATTTTGGGCATGATTGCTCCTTCTTGTGAACGCTCCCAGGGGCGTCTGCATGACTGATGCAGAACTTGGTGGCCTCTGGAGGCTAATAAGCCCGTCGACGACCAAATCGACGGGCTGAATTCAATTCCCGGCGTCAGCGCTTTTTCGGCGCCAGCACCATGATCATCTGCCGGCCTTCCAGCTTGGGCATGTTTTCGACAATCGCCACATCCGCCAGCTCATCACGAATCCGCTCGAGCAAGCGCATTCCGATGTCCTGGTGGGTGATTTCACGACCGCGGTAACGCAAAGTTACCTTGCCTTTGTCACCATCGTCAGCGATGAAGCGACGCAGATTGCGCATCTTGATGATGTAGTCGCCTTCATCCGTACCCGGACGGAATTTGACTTCCTTGATCTCGATGACCTTCTGCTTTGACTTCGCCTCAGCAGCGCGCTTTTGTTCGATGTACTTGAACTTGCCGTAATCCATCAACCGGCACACAGGCGGCACGGCAGTGGCGGAAATTTCAACGACGTCGACATCCAGTTCGCCTGCCATTCGCAGTGCTTCTTGAATGCTCACAATTCCTAGCGGCTCGTTTTCCTGGCCATTCAGACGGACTTCGGGAGCCAAGATTTCACGGTTCAGCCTGTGCTTGCGCTCAGGAATGGCTCGACGGTCAGCAAATGTAGCGATGGTGCATACCTTTCAAAGAGCCTCAAGGCAAGAGGCCCATACAAAACAAAACGCGCCCTGAATGCAAGTTCAGGTTTTTTGGGTAATGTCGGCGGAAATCTTCTCCAGGAAGTCTTCCAAAGCCATCACACCCAGATCCTGCTTGCCTCGGGCGCGCACCGCAACGGTTCCATTTGCCTTTTCCTTGTCGCCTACGACCAGGATATACGGAACCTTCTGCAAAGAATGCTCGCGGATTTTATACGTTATTTTCTCGTTTCGCAAATCAGCCTGAACCCTAAGCCCTTGTTTTTGCAGAGATTTCACTATTTCAGCAACGTAATCCGCCTGCGCATCGGTGATATTGGCAATCACCACCTGGGTTGGCGCCAGCCAGACCGGCAACGCACCGGCATGCTGTTCGATCAAAATTCCGATGAAACGTTCGAGGCTGCCGACGATCGCGCGGTGCAGCATCACCGGATGCGCGCGGGCGCTCGCATCCGTGACGTACTCGCCACCCAGTCGCTCTGCGGTGTTGAAGTCAACCTGCATCGTGCCGCATTGCCATTGGCGGCCGAGCGCGTCTTTCAACGTGTATTCAATCTTCGGGCCGTAGAAGGCACCGTCGCCCGGCGACACGATGAACTCGCAACCCGACCGGCGCAAGGACTCCATCACGGCGAATTCAGCCTTGTCCCACAAGTCGTCGGAGCCGACGCGCTTGTCCGGCCTGGT
>CANFIC010000343.1 GCA_947446685.1 Burkholderiales bacterium | reverse complement strand
CGCCGCAGCCCGGGCCTTGAACTCGCCGGCGCTGAAGGAAAGATTCATGAAACTCGGCGCTGAAACCGTCGGCAACTCACCCGCAGACTTCAAGAAGCTGTTGGAAATCGAACAAAAAACCTGGGCCAAGATGGTCAAGGACACCGGAGCAAAAGCAGAATGATCAAGCGCCCCACCACCCGATTGCGCGAGCTGATCAGCAGCGGCAAGACGCTTTACGTCCCCGGCTGCTACAACGCGATGAGCGCCAAGGTGCTCGAGAACGCCGGCTTCGGCGCGATCTATATGACCGGCTATGGCAGCTCGCTGGCCGTGACCGGCCTGCCCGATGTCGGGTTGATGACGATGAGCGAAATGGTCACCAACGCCCGCTACATCGCTGCGGCCGTCAGCGTGCCCTTGATCGCCGATGCCGACACCGGCTTCGGCAACGCGATCAATGTGATCCGCACCGTCCGGGAATACATCGGCGCCGGCGTTGCCGGCATGCATATGGAAGACCAGGTCAGCCCGAAACGCTGCGGCCATGTGGCCGGCCGCCAAGTGATCCCGATGGACGAGGCCGTCGGCAAGATTGACGCCGCCGCCGATGCCCGCGACGCGCTCGACCCTGACTTCGTGCTGATCGCCCGCACCGACGCGCGTGGCGCTTCGGGCGGCTCGCTCGACGACGCGATTGTGCGAGTCAACGCCTACCTCGAAGCGGGCGCCGACCTGGCCTTCATCGAAGGCCCGACCTCGCTCGACGAGGTCAAGCGGATCTGCCAGGAAGTGCGTGGCCCGGTGTTCTACAACATGACCGGCGTCTCACCGCGGATGACGATGGCCGAGATGCAGGAACTGGGCATCGCGGTCTGCATCTCGCCGAATGCGATGCTGCGCTCGGCGCTGGCGGCAATGCATGATCTGGCCGCTCAGATGTTCGCCGAAGGCCCGGCTGCCGAAACCCGTTTCATGGAAGGCTTCCGCCAGCATCCGCTGGGCGACCTGCATACCTTCGCCGGATTCGACCAGATCCGGGCCTGGGAACGCGAGTATCTGGGCGAGGATGCGATGAAAAAGTACGCCGATTCGATCGGCCACCTGCCGCAGTAAGCCGCCTGCATCATGGGCTTGACGCTGTATCAGAAGATCTGGAACGCCCATGAGGTCGCCAAGGGACCCGGCGGGCGCACCTTGCTCTATATCGACCGCCATCTGCTGCACGACGGCAGCTTCCATGGGTTCGAAGCCTTGCGCAACGGCGGGCGCAAGCCGCGTCGCCCCGATGCGGCCTTTGCCACGCCGGACCATTACGTCCCGACACGCAACCGTGCCAACATCGAACAGGCTGACCTGCGCGAGAAAATCGCCGCCCTGAGCGCCAACGCAGCGGCGACCGGCATCAAAATTTACCCGGTCGGCGACGACCGGCAGGGCATCGTGCATCTGGTGGGGCCGGAGCAAGGCATCTCCCAGCCCGGCATCACGCTGGTCTGTGGCGACTCACACACCTCGACCCATGGCGCAATGGGGGCGTTGGCTTTCGGCATCGGCGCATCGGAAGTGGCCCATGTGCTGGCGACTCAGACGCTTTGGCAGGCCAGCACCAAGACCCTGCGGGTGAATGTCAGCGGCATCCTGAAGCCCGGCGTCTTTGCCAAGGACCTGATCCTGGCCTTGATCGCCAAAATCGGCGCCTATGGCGGCAGCGGCTACACGCTCGAATATGCCGGCCCGGCGATCCGTGCCTTGTCGATGGAAGCGCGGATGACGGTCTGCAATATGTCGATCGAGGCCGGTGCCAGGGCCGGCTTGATCGCGCCCGACGATAGCTGTTTCGATTATTTGCATGGCCGCCCGCAAGCGCCCCACGGCGCCGACTGGGAGCTGGCCTTGGCAGCCTGGCGCAAGCTGCCCTCCGATGCTGATGCTTGCTTCGACGCCGAAGTTGATCTCGATGCCGCCGCGATCGAGCCGATGGTCACCTGGGGCACCAGCCCCGAACATGGCATCAGCGTCAGCGCCGCCTTACCGGATCCGGCCTTGCAGCAAGATCCGGTCCGGCGCGCCGGTATGGAAAAGGCCATGCGCTATATGGCGCTGCAGCCCGGCCAGCGGATCGAAGGGCTGGCGATCGACCGGGTCTTTATCGGTTCCTGCACCAACAGCCGGCTTGAGGATTTGCGCGCCGCAGCGGCAATCGCGCGCGGCCGCCAGGCCCAGGTGCCGGCGTTGGTAGTGCCAGGCTCGGGGCTGGTCAAACTGGCGGCCGAAGCCGAAGGGTTGGACCGGATCTTCATCGATGCCGGCTTCGACTGGCGCGAACCCGGCTGCTCGATGTGCGTCGGCATGAATGGCGATCTGGTCGAAGCGGGCCAGCGCTGCGCGTCGACCTCGAACCGCAATTTCGAAGGCCGGCAGGGGCGCGATGCACGCACCCATCTGATGAGCCCGGCAATGGCTGCCGCGGCCGCTGTGACCGGCCGCATCACCGATCCGCGCCGGCTGCAAGCCGCAGCAGGGAGACCCTGAGCATGGACGCTTTCACCACGCTCAGTGCCCGGGCCGTCCCGCTCGATCTGGTCAATATCGATACCGACCGCATCGTGCCGGCGCGCTTTTTGCGCCGGCCGCGTTCGGCGGGTTACCAGAATTTCCTGTTCAACGACCTGCGCGAGCAGGATCCTGGCTTCGCCTTGAACCGGCCCGAATATCAGGGCGCAAAGATCCTGGTTGCGGCCGAGAATTTCGGCTGCGGCTCCTCCCGCGAGGGCGCCGTCTGGGCCTTGGCCGGCATCGGCCTGCGGGCCTGGATCGCACCGTCGTTCGGAGACATTTTTTTCGAGAACTCGTTCAAGAACGGCGTTCTGGCTTTCACCCTGCCGCATGGCCGCGTCGCGGCGCTTCGCCAGCAGATCGCAGCAGCCCCGGAAGCTCAGCTGAGCATCGACTTGCCAGCACAGACCTTGACCTCGCCCGATGGCAGCGTCGACCATTTCGAGATCGATCCGTTCCGCAAGGAATGCCTGCTCGCCGGCATCGACGAGATCGACCTGACCTTGCGCTACGAGCCGGAAATCCAGGCCTTCGAGCAACGCCAGCGCATCGAGATGCCCTGGCTGGCCCGCAGCGCCTAACTGCAACTTAACCGGCAGCCGACTCGAGCAACAGGCGCGCCATCCGGATCGCCGCCTGCATGCTCGAAGCATCAGCCAGGCCGCTGCCGGCGATGTCAAAGGCGGTGCCGTGATCGGGGCTGGTGCGGACAAAGGGCAGGCCCAGCGTCACGTTGACACCCTGCTCGACGCCCAGATACTTGACCGGAATCAGTCCATGGTCATGGGTCATCGCCACGACCAGATCGAATTCTCCAGGGTGGCCGGCGCTGTTGCGGGCCCGCATGAAGACGGTGTCGGGGGCGAACGGCCCGCTCGCATTGATGCCTTCGGCGCGGGCGGCGGCAATCGCCGGAGCGATATGGAGAATTTCTTCATTGCCGAACAAGCCGCCCTCGCCGGCATGCGGATTCAATCCGGCCACCGCGATGCGCGGCGCGGTGATGCCGAAACGCTGCATCGCCTGATGGCTGATGCGCAGCGTTTGCAGCACGCTTTCGCAGCTGATGGCGTCAATCGCCTCGCGCAAGGAGCAATGGATCGTCACCAGCACCGTACGCAACTCGTCGTTGGCCAGCATCATGCGCACCGGCGGCATGGAGCCGCCCTGCGCCGCCAGTGACTGCAGCATTTCGGTATGGCCGGGGAACTGCACGCCAGCGGCATGCAGCGCTTCCTTGTGGATAGGCGCGGTCACCAACCCGCCGGCATGGCCGGCCTGGATCGCTTCGACCGCCGCCTCGATGCAAGCCGCGGCCGCTGCGCCTGCGCGGGCGTCGATCTGCCCGACCGGGCAGTCGAGCAGGCCGGCCGGCAGGCCTGAGGGCTGCCAGACTGGCAGGCAACCGGGCGGCACCTCGGCCAACTCTGCCGCTGAAGCCAGCTTCGCCACCGGCAACTGCAGCCCGCGCCAGCCCAAAGCCCGGCGCAGCACATCGACATCGCCGACCAGGCACAGCCGGGCATCAGCTTGCGCTTGCCAGGCGGCGACCGCGACTTCCGGGCCGATGCCACAGCAATCGCCCATCGTGATCAACAGGTTCTGTTTCATGCCGGGTTCGGAATATCGATGAATTGCTGGGTCAGGCCGAATTCGGCTGCCAGGTGGCTGGCCAGGGCCTGCACACCGTAGCGCTCGCTCGCATGGTGGCCGACAGCGATGAAGGCCACGCCGGTCTCGGCAGAATAATGGGCTTGCGGCTCGGAAATCTCGCCGGT
>CANFIC010000342.1 GCA_947446685.1 Burkholderiales bacterium | reverse complement strand
TAAGTGTCGAGCGTTCCCAGGGCCGCCGCGCAGGCCAGCGGGTGGCCCGAATAGGTGTAGCCATGGGGAAACTCGATCAGATGCTCGGGCCCGGTCATGAAGGTGTCATGAATCGCCTGCGTTGCGAACACCGCGCCCATCGGCACACAGCCATTGGTCAGCCCCTTGGCTGCCGTCATCAGGTCTGGCGTGACGCCGAAGGTCTGCGCTGCAAAGGGCTGGCCGGTGCGGCCGAAACCGGTGATGACTTCGTCGAAGATCAGCAGGATGCCATGCTTGTCGCAGATTTCGCGCAGACGCTGCAGATAGCCGATTGGCGGGATCAGCACGCCGGTCGATCCCGCCACGGGTTCGACGATCACGGCGGCGATCGTCGATGCATCATGCAGTGCAATCAGCTTTTCCAGATCGTTGGCGAATTCGGCGCCATGCAGCGGCTGGCCGACCGAAAAGGCATTGCGTGCCGGGTCATGGGTGTGGCAAAGATGATCGACGCCGCCCAGCATCGGGCCGAACAGCTTGCGGTTGCCGACGATGCCTCCGACCGAGATGCCACCGAAGTTGACCCCGTGGTAACCGCGCTCGCGCCCGATCAGCCTGGTTCGTGATGCATCGCCGCGCACTCGGTGGTAGGCGATTGCCATCTTCAAGGCCGTATCGACTGACTCGGAACCCGAGTTGGTGAAGAAGACTTTGTTCAAGCCAGCGGGTGTCAATTCGATCAGGCGGTTGGCCAGTTCGAAGACCTTAGGGTGCGCCATCTGGAAGGGTGGGGCGAAGTCAAGCAAGGCCGCCTGGCGCTGGATTGCCTCTACGATTTTCGGGCGGTTGTGGCCGGCATTGACGCACCAGAGGCCGGCGATGCCGTCGAGGATCTGCCGTCCCCGGTCGTCGGTGAAGATCATGCCGTCCGCCCCGGTGAGGATGCGCGGCGCCTGCTTGAACTGCCGGTTGGCAGTGAAGGGCATCCAATAAGCGTCTAGGTTTTGTGTCATCAAGCGGCTCCTGCAGCACGCTGGAGTTTAGACAATGCTGGCAGCGATTGAGCGCCATGGCCCAAATGATTTGCGGCAGCAATTTGCAGAACCTGGCTCCGGCAGAATTTAGGCCTTCATCCGGCCATGCAGCAGCGACAACATCGGTAGCAATTGCACCAGCATGATGCTGCTGAAGATCAGCGCGCAGCCGGCCAGCCCCGCTGCGTTCAAACGGTCACCCATCAGGAAATAGCCGAACAAGGCGGCGAACAAGGTCTCTGCTGAAAGGATGATGGCGGCGTCTGCTGCAAGCGCATGGCGCTGTGCCACGACCTGTGCCGTGAAGGCCACGCCGACCGAAAGCACACCGCCAAAGGCGATCGGCCCGGCGGCCGCTTGCAAGCCAGTCCAACTGAACGGTTCGAACGCCAGCGCCCAGACCAGCGCGATTGCGCCGCAGACCAGGAACTGACCGCCAGCGACCAGGAACGGGGCCGCCATCCGGTCGGCGAAGCGCCCGACCAGCAAGACATGGATCGCCCAGGGTATGGCCGAAGCGATGACCCATTGGTCGCCGGTGGTGATCTCCATCTGTTGCGCGCCGGACAAGAGGTAGGCGCCGGCCAGGCAAGCCAGCGCGCAAGGCCAGATCGACCAATGCGGAAGTTGCCGCAGCAGCAGCCAGCCCAGCACTGGGACCAAGGGCACGTAGAGCGCGGTCAGGAAGCCCGCATTGGTGATGCTGGTGGTCTTGATGCCGATCTGCTGCAGCGCTGCACCCAGCAGCAGCAGCCCACCGAGCCCGCCGATCTTCAGCAAGTCGCTATTCTGCAAGGGCTGGCTTTGCCTTTGCAGGCCGCGCCATTCGATCACCATCAGTGGCAGCACCACCAGCGCGCCGATCAGGAAGCGCACGCCGGTGAACAGCATCGGACCGACATCGGCCATGGCCTGGCTTTGTGCCACGAATGCTGCGCCCCAGATCAGGGAGATGACGAGCAGCAGCAGGTTGGCACGGACTCGGTTCACAAAGAGCAGACTGGGCGGAGGAAGGCGCGATGATAAGCCCGCCCCCGCTCGGCCAAATCAATCAGTCATCGCGGCTGCCGAAGATGCCCAACAAGGCCAACAGCGACTGGAAGACGTTGTAAAGGCTCAGATAGACGCCCAGCGTGGCGCTGATGTAGTTGGTTTCTTCACCGTCCTGCACGCGCTTGAGGTCATAAAGGATGAAGGCCGAGAAAATGCCGATGGCCAGCACCGACAAGGTGATCATCAACGCGCTCGATTGCAGGAAGATGTTGGCGATGCCAGCCACCAGCAACAGCATCATGCCGATGAAGAGGAATTTGCCCATCGAGCCGAGGTCGCGCTTGATCACCGACGACAGCATGGCCATGCCGAAGAAGATTCCGCCTGTGCCGGCGAAGGCCGTCATGATCAGGTTGGCGCCGTTCGTCAATCCGAGCACCGAGCCGACCAGTCGCGACAGCATCAAGCCCATGAAGAAGGTGAAGCCGAGCAGCATCGGCACGCCAGCGGCCGAGTTCTTGGTCTTTTCGATCGCGTACATGAAGCCGAACGCGCCGACCAGGAAGACGATCAGGCCGATGCCAGGGGTCAGCGCGCGCGAAAAACCGCTGCTGACACCGATCCACGCGCCGAGCACCGTCGGCACCATCGACAAGGCGAGCAGCCAGTAGGTGTTGCGCAGCACGCGATTGCGTTCGGCAGGGGTGGTGGTTGGGAAGGTTTCGAACGGGTATTGCTGGATGTCCTGGTTCATGACAATTCCTTTGGGTTGGATGAAAGATTAGAAATGGCGAGCTTCGCCAGACGCTTGTTGCGGCTGCGAATGTTGAGCGCCTCGACGATCAGTGAAAAACACATGGCGGCGTACAGATAACCTTTAGGGATATGCTGGTCGAAGGCTTCGGCGGTCAGCGTCATGCCGACCATCACCAGAAAAGAAAGCGCCAGCACCTTGACCGAAGGGTGGTGCTCGATGAAATCGCCGATCGGTTTGGCCGACAGCAACATCACCGCGACCGAGGTGATCACGGCCGCGACCATCACGCCGAGCTGATCGACCATGCCGACGGCGGTGATGACCGAGTCGAGCGAGAAGACGATGTCGATCAGCGCGATCTGGCTGATCGTGAGCCAGAAAATCCGCCGACCTGCTGCCTTCAATGCGGCCTCGTCAGCGGACTTGTCAGCGGGCTGATGCGTCTGTTCGCGCGCCTCGATTTCGATAAAGATCTCGTTTGAAGCCTTGTAAAGCAGGAACAAGCCGCCGATCAGCAGCACCAGATCGCGTCCGCTGATGCCCTGACCGAAGACGCGGAACAAGTCGGCGGTCAAGCCCATCATCCAGGTCAACGTGAACAACAGCAAGAGCCGCGAGACCATCGCAAAGCCCAGGCCCAAGCGTCTGGCCCGGTTTTGCAGCGGCGCGGGTAGCCTGCCGACCATGATCGAAATAAAGATGATGTTGTCGATACCCAGGACGATTTCCAGGGCTGTCAACATCGAGAAGGCGATCCAGACGTCAGGATCGAGGAGAGGGGAAAAATCCATATTCGATGTCCATTGCTGTCAGGGTAGCGCTGTGGCAACCCTGCCGAGGCAGAAAAAAGCGATGCAGTAGCCGGCGCATGCCGGCCGGCTTCAGACCGGCTGGATGCGGGGAGGGCGCTGCGGCCCTTCGAGATGCGGTGACGCGGTCAGAACCGGGCATAGGCAGGGCAAGGCCTGCGGCGACAAATCGAGTCTGACGGCAGTTGGCTTGGCGCTGATCCAATCAGGCAGGTCGACCGCATCATCAGCCTGGGCGAACTTTTGGCACTCGACCGACCCGGACGGGTCGCCTGAACAGTCATCCGTATCGATCACTGCGCTGTTCAGGTTTGATACCTGTTGTTGCTGGTCGGCAATGTCAACTTGTGCGACCACAGGCATCGCCATGCAGGCGAGCATCAGGGCATAGAGGAGGGCGGTAAACCAGCGGTGCATGATGATTGCATTCTACTTTTTTCTGGCCTCAGGCGTCGGCTGCCGATTGCGACAAGGATGGCAAGGCCTGCTGGCAAACCAGATCGACTGGTAGATGAGCGCCTTGCTTGCCGCTTGGGTCTGAAGCCAGATCGCCCTGTCAAGCTGCGCAAAATTGGTTCGGGGTTCCGTTCATTCTCGGGCCAGAGTCCCGATCCTTCGCCAGGCATAAGCGGTCCTCAGGACCGCTTATGTCCGGGCTCAGTCACCCGTCGTCGGCCCATGGCCGCCGCCTCCTTCTTTACTTCACTCCGCAGAACACCCATCCTGCCGTTGTCACAGGCTGACCTGTGGG
>CANFIC010000341.1 GCA_947446685.1 Burkholderiales bacterium | reverse complement strand
GCCGGCCTGGCATTCTTCGCCGCGCTGATCCTCGAGCGGCTGGCCTTGCTGCTCTGACCTGCAGCGGTGGCCGATCTACTCGGCAGCCGCCAGTTCCTGCAACTGCACCAGCCGTTGATAGAGACCGCCTTCATGCGTCATCAACTCGGCATGGCTGCCGCGCTCGATAAGATGGCCATGGTTGAGCACGATGATCTGATCGGCAGCGCGAATCGTCGAGAGCCGGTGCGCGATTGCGACGATGGTGACCTGTCCCCGCAAGGCCTCAAGCGCCTCGCTGACGACCTGCTCGGTGGCGCTGTCGATATTGGCGGTGGCTTCATCGAGAAACAGGATTCGCGGTGCGCCGGCCAAGGCGCGTGCCATCGCGATCAACTGCTTCTGTCCGGTTGAGACCAGCGCGCCGCCCGCGCCAAGCAAGGTGTCGTAGCCCTGCGGCAAGCCGGCCAGAAATTCGTCGATCTTGGCCGCCTGTGCCGCTGCGATGATCGCGGCCTCGGAAATGTCGCGGCCCATTGCAATGTTTTCGCGCGCGCTGGCTGCCATCAGGTAAGGCTCCTGCGGCACCAGGCCCACGGCCGCCCGAAAAGCTGCATCGGGAATACTCGACAAGGGCAGACCGTCGATCGCGATGCGACCGCTCTGGGCACTGTAAAAACGCAGCAGCAGCGACATCAGCGTCGATTTGCCGCTGCCGGTATGACCGACGATGCCGACAAAACTGCCCGCCGGAATTTGCAGGTTCAGCTCGTGCAGGACCGGCAGTTCCGGGTCATAGCCGAAGCTCAGATGCTCGATCGAAATGTCGCCCTGCGTGATTTCGCGGCCGGACACCGTGGCCTGCACCGGTGCGGTTTCCTGCAGCAACGTTCGCACCCTTGAAGCCGCCACCATCGATTGCTGCAACTGACCGAACTGCATCGTGATCTGGATCAGTGGATCCACCACCCGGCCGATATAGCTGAGAAATGCGTAGAGCAGGCCGACTTCCAGCCCCGACATTTCGCGCTTGCCGAAGCCGTAGATGACGGTCACCACCAGCAATACATTCAGCAGGTCCAGCGCCGGGCGCAGCAGCCAGGCATTGGCGCGCAACTCTTCAAGCCGGGCACGCAGATGAGCGGCGTTGGTCAGCTCGAAGCGCTGGGCAAAGCGCGGCGCCGCACCCGCCGACTGCAGCACCGCCATGCCGGCCATGCTTTCGGCCATTTGCGCATTGATGTCGCTGCGCAACTGGCGCGAACGTGCCACTGCCGGCCCGCTCAGGCGCTGATAAAGCGTGATGATGATCAGCATGGCCGGTACCAGCATCGCGACGATCAGCATCAAACGCCAGTCGAGCCAGGCCATCGCGGTCAGCGAGCCCAGCACGACGATGCTCGAGTCGAGCATCACATAGAGCACTTGCCGGTACAGCATGTTGACCGCTTCGGTGTCGTTGGTGACGCGACTGACCAGCTGTCCGGTGATCGCCTTGTCGAAAAAAGCCATTGGCAAGGCCAGCACATGGGCATAGACGCGCTCGCGCAAGCGCAGCACCGAGCGCCTTGCGACGCCGGCCATGCGCGTCAACTGCGCGAAGCGGATCCAGCTCGCGGCCCATCCGGTCAGCAGCAACAAGGTCAGCAACAAGCCCATCGCCGGCAGATCGAAATGGCGCGGCAGCAAAAAGACATCGATGAAATATTTGGACATGATCGGCCCCAGCGCTTCCAGGCTGGCCGCAGCCAGCAGCCAGCCGACACCGCGCCGCAACTGGGATTTTTCGGGCGCGGCAGCCTCCAGCAGCAAGCCGACCGATGCCCAGGGGCGCAAGTTCTTGTCGGGCTTGTCGGCTTCACTGTGCATCGATGCTGGCCTCGAGTTGTTGATAGCGCCATTGCGCCGCGTACCAGCCACCGAGCTCCAGCAGCTCATCATGCCGGCCTTGCTCAGTGATCACACCCTGACGAAGTACGACGATCTGGTCGGCGTCCATCACCGCGCTGAGCCTGTGGCTGACGATGATGGCACTGCATTCAGGCCGCTGTTGCCGCAGTTGGCGCAACTGCTCGAGGATCTGCGTTTCGGTGCCGGTGTCGACGGCTGACAAGGCATCGTCGAGCAGCAAGATCTGCGCACCGATCTCGTCGGCCGCTGTCTGCCCGGCGTTCTGGCCGCTCATCTGCAACAGGGCCCTGGCGATCGCCACGCGCTGGCGCTGGCCGCCCGACAAGGTCACGCCGCGCTCGCCGACCTCGGTCGCATAGCCATGTGGCAAGCGCCGGATGTCATCGTGAACAGCGGCCATCCGCGCTGCCTGTTCGATCTGCTCTTGGGAGGCCAGTGGGTTGCCCAGAGCGATGTTTTCGGCAATCGATGCCGAGAATAAAAAGGGCTCCTGCGGCACCCAGGCCAGACCCATCCGCAAGGCCTGCAAACGCATGTCACAAAGCGGCTCGGCATTGATCAAGAGCCGGCCGGCATCGGGTTCGAACTGGCGCAAGAGCAGTCGCAGCAAAGTCGATTTTCCCGATCCGGTTGGTCCGACCAGACCCAGCGTGCGACCTGGCTCGAGCTGCAGCGTGATGTTTTCAAGCGCCTTGCGTTGCGCCTGCGGGTAGCTGAAATCAAGCGCTTCGAAACGGATCACGGCCTGCGCCGGCATGCCGGACTGACCCTGGTCGACCAGGGTTAAGGGCGCCTCCAGCATTGGCGCCAGTCTTGCCCAGGCGGCGCGGCCGCGCTCGAGCAGAGAGAGCACCCAGCCGGCAGCGAAGGTTGGCCAGATCAGCTGGCCCAGGTACATCGTGAACGCGGTCAATTGGCCGAGCGTCAGTTGCTGCTGCGCGACCAGCATGCCGCCCAGACCCAGCGCAATCACCGTTGCTGCGCCCAGCGTCATGCCGACGGTGGGCTCGAATGCTGCCTCCCAGCGCTGGGCGCTGTAGCTGGCTTGCGAGGCGCTGTCTGCCAGTTCGCTGAACTGCTGATGGTTCAGCTTGACCAGACCCAGCGCGCGCAAGGTCCGTACCCCGCCCAGGCCTTCCTGTACATGGTGGTTCAGGTTCGAGAAGCGCTCGAGCGAGCTTTGCCAGGCCAGATGCACCTGATTGGAGACATACCAGAAGGCGAAGGCCATGAAGGGGAAGGGCAGCAAGGCGGCCAGACCGAGTCGCCAGTCGATGCTTGCAGTCATCATGAACAGCACCAGGATCAAGGTCAGCGAGCCATCGAATGCCGCCAGCAGCGCTTCGCCAGCAGCCATCTCGACCGCATCGATGTCATTGGTCGCCAAGGCCATCAGGTCGCCGGTGCGGGTCGATTGGAAAAAAGCCGGGCCCTGCAAGGTCATTCGCTGATACAGCCTGGTGCGCAACTCCTTGCCGAGCTGGAACGCTGCGGCAAACAAAGCCAGCCGCCAGCCGACCCGCAGCAGATAGATCAGCGAGCCGATGCCCACCAGCAGGCCCAGCTCGAACAGCAAGCCCTGGCCTTGCAGCGTGCCCGCAACCAGCCCGTCGATGACCTGCCCGACCTGGCGCGGGATCCAGACCGTCAGCAGTGCGATCACGCCCAGCATCAGCGCCGAGCCGGCATAGGAAAACCAATGCCGGCGCACAAAACCGGCAAGCATCTGGGTCAGGGTCATCGAGGGAGTCTGGCGGCAGCAACAGGCTGCGGCTGGGTGGGTGAGCAGGATCGTGAGTTTATCAATTCCGTATGCAGGATTTAGGCTCAGTCTTGACATTACACATATTTATACACATACTTTCGTTATGCGATACAAATTTGATCCGGCCAAGCAGGCGATCAATCTGAAAAAGCATGGGCTCGACTTGGCGGAAGCGGAACAAGTCGTCGCAACGGGGCAGACCGTGACCTTTGAGGATCGTCGCCACAACTATGGCGAGGAAAGGTTTGTAACTTTGGGGCCGTTGGGCGAGATGTTGGTAGTGATCGTGACGGCAGAAACTGAAAACAATATCCGCGTCATTTCGATGCGCAGGGCAGACCGATATGAAAAAATCATCTACCGTGAAAATTTCAACGGATGAGCGTGAAGCGCCACCACTTCGTCGCGCGGACATTGCTGCAGGAAAACTATTGATTCGCGAGCGCGGCGTTGCCGGAAAACTGCTGCCGAGAAAGCAACGCGTAAATATTTTCCTGGACGGCATGGTGGTTGAACATTTCAAGGCAAAGGCCGGGGAACGCGGCTATCAGACCTTGATCAATGAAGCCTTGAAGTTGGCAATTCAAGCCGAATCGCTCGAAGGGCTCGTGCGCAGGACGATTCGGGAAGAAATGCAACGGACTTGATCTGTTGGTTGAGCAGCTTGGCTGTGTGACTTGGTCAGCGATT
>CANFIC010000340.1 GCA_947446685.1 Burkholderiales bacterium | reverse complement strand
GGGTCGCATTGCGGTCTATCTGCTCTACAGCTTCCTGACGCTGACCGCCACGCTGCTGGTGGTGCTGTGATGACCGGCGTGATTTCGCAGCTGCTTGAAATCCTGCTGGCGCTGGCGCTGGCGCCGCTGCTCAGCGGCTGGAGCAGGCAATGCAGCGCCTGGCTGCTGAACCGCAAGGCGCCGAGCTTGTTGCTGCCCTACCGGACGCTGCACAAGCTGTTCAACAAGGAATCGATCGTCGCCACCCATGCCTCGCCGCTGTTCCGCGCCGCGCCTTATCTGGTGTTTGGCTGCATGTTGCTGGCCTGCGCGATCATCCCGACGCTGTCGACCGATCTGCCGCTGGCCCAGGCTGCCGACGCAATCGCGTTGGTCGGCTTGTTCGCCTTGGCCAGGGTGTTCATTTCCCTGGCGGCGATGGATGTCGGTACGGCTTTCGGCAGCATGGGCGCAAGGCGCGAGATGCTGATCGGTTTCCTGGCCGAGCCGGCACTGCTGATGGTGCTTTTTTCAGCCTCGCTGATCTGCCAGTCGACCTCGCTGGTGACGATCGTCGAGACGCTCGCGCACCGCGAACTGGCGATCTACCCGGGGCTGGCCTTTGCAGCAGTGGCGTTCATCATGGTCTCGCTGGCCGAGAACGCGCGCGTGCCGGTCGACAACCCGAACACCCATCTCGAACTGACGATGATCCATGAGGCATTGATCCTCGAATATTCGGGCCGCCATCTGGCCCTGCTCGAATGGGCGGCAAGCCTGAAGCTGTTCGCCTATTCCTGCATCGGCTTGGCGTTGTTCTTCCCCTGGGGAGTGGCCGAAGCCCAGGCGCCGCTGGCGATGCTGCTGGCCCTGCCGATGCTGGTCTTCAAGCTGGCGATCGGTGGCGCACTGCTGGCTTTGTTCGAGACAATGTCGGCCAAGATGCGCATCTTCCGCGTGCCCGAATTTCTCGCCAGCGCCTTTCTGCTGGCCGTGATCGGCCTGCTGGTTCATCTCTTGCTCGCCAGATGAGGGCGGCCATCCAATGAGCAGCCTCCTGACCCAACTCGTCAACCTGCTCGGCGCCTTGCTGCTGATGCTGACCTTCGCGATGATTTCTCAGCGCCGCGTCGTCTCGCTGATCCATTTATTCACGCTGCAGGGGGCGACGCTGGTACTGGCCACCGCCTTGGTCGGCTATGTCACCGGGCAACCCCATCTGTACCTGTCGGCCGGCATGACCTTGCTGCTGAAGGTGTTCCTGATCCCCTGGCTGCTGCACCGGGTAGTGAATCGGTTGAACATCAAATGGGACGTCGAAACGCTGATCAACATCCCGACCACCATGTTGATCGGCATTGGCGTGGTGATCTTTGCCTTCAACCTGGCGCTGCCGATCGCGAATTTCTCGTCCGCGCTGGCCAGCGGCACCCTGGGCATCGCCCTGGCTTGCGTGCTTTTGTCCTTTCTGATGATGATCACCAGGGCCAAGGCGGTGCCGCAGGTGATCGGCTTTCTGGCGATGGAAAACGGCCTGTTTTTTGCCGCCACCGCAGCGACTTACGGCATGCCGATGGTGGTCGAGCTCGGCATTGCGCTCGACGTCTTGATCGGCGCATTGATCCTCGGGGTGTTCATGTTCCAGATCCGCGAACAATTCGACAGCCTCGACATCAGCCACCTCGAGCAATTGAAAGAAGACCAATGAGCGCCCCGTTGGCTCTGCTGCTCGGCACGCCCTTGCTCGGCGGCCTGCTGCTGGGTCTGGTCGGCCATCGAGATCGGGCACGCGACATCAATGTCGCTTTCAGCGGGGTGACCTTCTTGGCCGCCTGCTGGCTGACCACACAGATCGTCCGCGACGGGCCGCAGCTGTTCTGGGACAGCGAGTTCTATGTCGATGCGCTGAACGTTTTCCTGCTCACGCTGACCGCTTTCGTCGGGCTGACGACGACGATTTTTTCGCGCCCTTATATGCGCATCGAACAGGACCGCGGCAAGATGACGCCGACGCGGCTGCGCCTGTATCACAGCATGTACCAGCTGTTCAACTTCACCATGCTGCTGGCGCTGACGACCAACAATATGGGCATCCTCTGGGTCGCGATGGAGGCGGCGACGCTGACGACCGTGCTGCTGGTCAGCGTCTACCGCACCGCCGCCAGCCTGGAAGCCGCGTGGAAATATTTCATCCTCTGCGGCGTCGGCATCGCGCAAGCCTTGTTCGGCACGGTGCTGCTGTATATGGCGGCCGAAAAAGTCATCGGCGCCAGCGGCGGCGCGCTGCTATGGACCCATCTCGACGCCGTCAAGTCGCAGCTCGACCCCAATATCATCACGCTGGCTTTTGCCTTCTTGTTCATCGGTTACGGCACCAAGGTCGGCCTGGTGCCGGTGCACAACTGGCTGCCCGACGCCCATGCCGAAGGACCGACGCCGGTCTCGGCCGTGCTCTCCGGGCTGCTGCTCAACGTGGCGCTGTATGCGATCCTGCGCTGCAAGGTGCTGACTGACGGCGCCCTGCACAGCCCGCAACTGACTGGCCAACTGATGATGGGTTTTGGTCTGCTGTCGGTGGTCGCGGCGGTGTTCTTCCTGATCCGGCAGAAGGACGTCAAGCGCATGTTCGCCTATTCGTCGATCGAGCATATGGGCATGATGACTTTTGCCTTCGGCCTGGGCGGGCCGATCGCTAGCTATGCCGGGCTGCTGCACATGACCGTGCATTCATTGATCAAGTCGGCGATCTTCTTTGCCGTAGGACATGCCACGCAAAAAGCCGGCAGCCAGTTGATGGACGAAATCCGCGGCCTGATTCGCGTCAGCCCGACCGTCGGCTGGGGGCTGATGCTGGGTACGCTGGCAATCCTGGGCATGCCGCCGTTCGGCGTGTTCGCGAGCGAATTCCTGATCGTCACCACCGCGATGCGCGAGCAAGCCTGGGCCACGCCGTTTCTGTTGATCGCGCTGGGGCTGGCCTTTGCCGCGGTGTTCAGCCGGGTGCAGCCGATGGTCTTCGGCGAGACCCGTTTGAAGCCGCTGGACCATCAACCGGCGCTGCTGCCGGTCTTCGTCCACCTGTTGCTGGGGCTGATGCTGGGCCTTTATATTCCGCCCTATCTGGACGGCTGGTACCAGCAGGCAGCCGCGATGCTGGTGGGCCCATGAAAAGCCTGTCAGAACAAGGTTTTGCCATCCAGCGCCTGGACGCGCCGCTGCCGATCTGGCGCGCCAGCGTCGACCGCCAGGCCTGGGCAGGGCTGGCGCCGAGGCTGGCCAGCAGCGGCGGCAGGTTGATCTCGGTCTGGGGCAGCGCAGCCGGTTCGGTGTTGGCGGCATACGGCATGGCGGAAGGCTTGCTCTGCGTCGAACTGAGCGATGGTCGGCCGGCACCGGACTTGTCGGCCACCTTTCCATTTGCCGGCCGGATGCAGCGCGCGATGGCCGACCTGTGCGGGCTGCAAACCGAAGGCAGCCTTGACCAGCGTCCCTGGCTCAACCATGGCCTATGGCATGAAGCCCCAGGCAAGCTGCCCGATGACTATGCGTTCGTGCGCGTCGAAGGCGAAGGCGTACACGAGATTGCAGTCGGGCCGGTGCATGCCGGCATCATCGAACCCGGCCATTTCCGCTTTTCAGTCGTCGGCGAGAAATTGCTGCGCCTGGAACAAAGACTCGGCTACACGCACAAAGGCATAGGCAGCCGCTTCACCGAAATGGCACCGCTGGATGCTTACCGGCTTGCCGGCCGCGTTTCAGGCGACAGCACCGTCGCCTATGCCTGGGCCTATTGCATGGCGCTGGAGTCGGCCTGGGGCTGCGAGGTTCCGGTACGGGCGAGTTGGCTGCGTGCCTTGATGCTCGAGCGCGAACGCGTCGCCAACCATCTGGGCGACCTCGGTGCGCTGGGCAATGACGCCGCGCTGGCCTTTGGCCTGGCGCAGTTTTCGCGCTTGCGTGAGGACTGGCAGCGCTTGTCGATGACTGCTTTCGGCCATCGCCTGATGATGGACCAGTTGCTGCCCGGCGGCGTCAAAAGCGACCTGTCGCAGGCCATGGTCCAAGCCATGCTGAGGCAATGCGATGCGGTGGAGGGCGAACTGCGCGTGTTGCAGCTGATCTACGACGAACATGCCGGCTTGCAGGACCGCTTCATGAACACCGGCCTTGTGACGCCCGAGCTGGCCGCACAGCTCGGACTGACCGGAATGGCCGGCCGCGCCAGCGGGCAGGCAAGGGATCTGCGCTGCGCCCAGCCCTGGGCGCCCTATGACAAGCTGGAGTTCCGGGTCGCCACCAACAGCCACGGCGATGTCGCCGCGCGAGTGGCGATTCGCTTCGAGGAATTGTTCGAGTCGCTGCGCCTGATCCGCAGCATCTGC
>CANFIC010000339.1 GCA_947446685.1 Burkholderiales bacterium | reverse complement strand
GGTGCAGGTCGAGCGCGCCGGCGCTGAACGCCTGTTTCAGCGCATCAATCAGGAGTACGGCAGCAAGATCTACATCGTCGACGTGATCGAAACAGCCGATGCCGTCAACTTTCTATATTTCAAGCGCAAGGGCTGGCTGCAAGCAGCCCAGCCGGCCGATGTGGCCAAGCTCTGGCCCGCGACCGAGAAAGACGTTGACGGCCAATATGCGGCTTACCGGGCTCATCTATCTGTGATCGCCTACAACAGCAAGTTGCTGAAGAAGGAAGACGCGCCGAAGAGCCATGCGGATCTGCTTGATCCGAAATGGGCCGGCAAGATGGTCAAGGCCCATCCGGGCTATAGCGGCACGGTGCTGACCGGTACTTTTGCGCTGAGCCAGGCCATGGGCTGGGATTATCTTGAAAAGCTTGGCAAACAGCGGATCTTGCAGGTCCAGTCTTCGACCGAGCCGCCGAAAAAACTCGCCTTGGGCGAACGCCAGGTCATGACCGACGGCAATGAATACAACGTCTTCATGCTGAAGGAATCGGGTGTTCCGGTCGAGCCGGTTTACGCTTCGGAAGGTACCCCGCTGGTGGTTGGCAATGCCGCGCTATTGAAGAACGCCGCCCATCCGAACGCCGGCAAGTTGTTCTATGCCTTTTTGTTCAGCAAGGAAGCTCAGCAGATCGGTAGCGATTTTGGCGGCCTGCGCTCATTCCATCCTGAGGTCAAGGAAAAGGACAGTCGCATGCCACTGTCCAAAATCAAGCTGTTGAAAACTGACCCGCAGGCGCTCGAGAAGCAGATTGAAACCATCAAGAAGAACTACGAAATCTATTTCGGCACATGAATTTGGCCCAAGGTTTTTCGACCGTGATGCAACGGTTGCTGCGGATTGACCTGTTCCGACCGGTATTTTTTCTGCTGGTCCTGGTGCTGTCGGTGCTGGCAATTTTTCCGCTCTACTGGCTGTTTCTTTACAGCATCAGCGATGCGGAAGGCGCGTTCACCTTGGCCAATTTCGAGGCCCTTGTGACCAACATCACTTTGCGCCGACCTTTCCTGGTGGCGGTGGGCATGGCGATGGCAGTTGGCCTGGTGTCCTGCCTGATCGCCACGCCACTGGCCTGGCTGGTCTCGCGCACCGATTTGCCGGGGCGCCGCTTGGTCAGGGCCCTGGTGACCGCCTCGTTCGTTACGCCGCCATTTCTCGGCGCGATCGCCTGGGAGATCCTGGCGGCTCCCAATAGCGGACTGATCAATGTGGCCTATCGCTATCTGAGCGACGCTCCGATGGACAGCTATCTGGTCAACGTTTACACCTTCTACGGCCTGGTGTTTGCGATTGCCTGCTATACCTTTCCCTATGTCTTTACCCTGGTCGCCAATGGGCTCGACAGGGTGCCGTCCGACCTCGAGGACGCCTCGGCGATTCTCGGTGCAGGCAATTCGACCACGCTGCGGCGCATCACGAGTCCGCTGGTGCTGCCTGCGATGCTTGCTGGTTCATTGATCGCCATTCTGCAGGCCTTGACGATGTTCGGCTCGCCGGCGATTCTGGCGCTGCCGGCAGGTTTTCATGTGATAACGACGAAGATTTGGAGCCTGTTTCAGTACCCGCCCAAGCCTGGACTGGCGGCTGCCGCATCGCTGCCTCTGCTCTTGATCACGGTCTTGCTGCTGCAGGGCAAGAGCTGGATGCTGGGTCGCAAGGGCTTCACTGTGCTGGGCGGCAAAAGCGGCGAAGCCAAGCTCGCCAAGCTCGGACAATGGAAGGTTCCGGCGCTGGCTTTCGTCCTGGTCGTGATGTCATTGACGGTGCTGTTGCCCTATGCCGCATTACTGAAAACGGCCTTGACGAAGAATGTCTCGGAGCCGCTGAGTTGGGCGACGCTGACCCTGCATAACTTCAACTTTGTGTTTTTCGAATTTTCGGCCACCCAGTTGGCAATGCGTAACACCTTTCTGCTCGGTTTTCTGACCGCCAGCATCGGCACCGTGATTTCGCTGCTGACCGCTTATATGGTGGCGCGCAACACCGTGGCCGGCTCCAAGCTGCTGGGCTTCCTCGCCACTGCGCCGATCGCGATTCCCGGCATCGTGCTCGGTGTCGGCCTGTTTCTGACCTATTCGCATCCCGAGTTGATGCTTTATGGCACTTTGTGGATTCTTCTGATCGCCTTTTTGACGATCGAGATGCCGGCAGGCTACCAGCAGATGTCTTCGGCATTTCACGGCATTCACGCCGAACTCGAGGACGCCAGCCGCATCCTCGGTGCCAGCCGGCTCAAGACCCTGCGACTGATCACCGCGCCCTTGCTGCGCACCAGCGTGATCGCCACCTGGTGCTTCATTTTTATCGGCACGATCAGGGAACTCTCAGCGGCCATCCTGCTGACCACAGCCAATACCAAGCTGGTTTCAGTGATCATTTACGACCTGAATGAGAGCGGCGATCTGGGTGCCATTTCGGTGCTCGGGCTGACGCTGCTGGCGGTGACCTTCACGGTGGTATTTCTGGCCAATCGCCTGCCAATGCTCGGCGGGCAGCGGCTGCCTGCGTCCTGACGACTTGCCATTCGTAGTGCAAGCCTATTTATCTCGAGGACAACAGCAATGCCTTTCCTGGAATTGACCGGTTTATCCAAGCGGTTTGGCGCGCTGACCGTCGTCAACGACATCTCGTTGGCGATCGAAAAAGGGCAACTGGTTTGTCTGCTGGGGCCATCGGGCTGCGGCAAGACCACCACCTTGCGTTTGATCGCCGGGTTTCTCGAGCCCGACGGTGGCGAAATCAAGGTCGGGGGACGCAGCATTTCGACGCCGCAGCGCAGCCTGCCGCCCGAAAAGCGAAACATGTCGATGATCTTCCAGAGCTATGCGCTCTGGCCACATATGACGGTGTTCGAAAACGTCGCCTATGGGCTGCGTTTGCGCAGCCTGCCGAAAGCCGAGATTCAGCAGCGGGTCGATACCATCCTGGCGGCGACCAAACTTGATCAGTTGGCGCAGCGCTACCCGGGCAATCTCTCGGGTGGCCAGCAACAGCGGGTGTCGCTGGCCCGCGCGCTGGTGATTGAGCCCGAAATCCTTTTGCTTGACGAGCCCTTGTCCAATCTTGACGCCAATTTGCGCGAAGAGATGCGTTATGAAATCCGCAGGCTGCACGACAAATACCGTTACACCACCGTCTATGTGACCCACGACCAGTCCGAGGCGATGACCACCTCCGACATCATCGTGGTGATGAACCAGGGCGTGATCGAACAGGCGGGTTCGCCCGAGGACATTTACCAGCGCCCCTTGACCGAATTCGTGGCCCGTTTCATCGGCTCGGCCAATATTTTCAAAGGTCGTTGGGATGGCGGGGAGACTGTCGACTGCGGCAACGGTCTGGTCTTGCGCTGCGGTTCGGGAGACTTTGCGCCCCAGGGCGAAAGCGCCGTGTCGATCCGTCATCACGACATTCGCATCGCTTCGACTCCGCCCGATAGCGCCGCGCCGAACTGGATCGGCGGCCAAGTCGCGCGGCAAGTCTATCTGGGGCCGCATCGCGACTATCTGGTCAACCTGGCCGGCGGCGAGACGGTCCGCGTCATCACCCCGATCGATGCCATGTTCGAAGCGGGCAGCAGCGTCTGGCTGCATTTCCCGCCTGAGCATTGCCGCGCGCTGGCCCGCTGAAACTCATTCAACCGATCAACCCTGCAGCCCAAACGGCTCGATTCGAGGAAGACCATGACCGAAACCACCGCAACAACGCATCTGACCCGTTATCTTGCCGAATTCATCCAGGACGCCAAGCCCGCCGATTTGTCGGCCGAGGTCACTGCGCTGGGCAAGAAATCGATTCTCGACGGCCTCGGCCTGGCGCTTTCCGGCGGTGCGACCCAATGCGGTGAACTGGTGCATCTGCACCTGTCCGAGCTCAATCTGGGGCAGGGCGCGGCAACGGTGATCGGGACCCGCCTGAAGGTCGCGCCGCGCTTCGCCGCCTTTGCCAATGGGGTCGCGATCCATGCCGACGACTATGACGACACCCAATTGGCGGTGGCCACCGACCGGGTCTATGGCCTGCTGACCCATCCGACGGCACCAGCTTTGCCAGCCGCCTTGGCGATGGGCGAACAAATGCAGGCCAGCGGAAGCGCGGTGATGCTGGCCTACCACCTGGGAGTCGAGATCGAGTGCAAGATCGCCGAAGCGATCAACCCGCGCCATTACCAGACTGGTTTCCACACCACCGGATCCTGCGGCACTTTCGCGGCCGCCGCTGCCAGCGCCAAACTGCTCGGGCTCGACGCCGCCACCATCGCCCGCGCGCTGTCGATTGCCGGCAGCCAGTCGGCCGGACTGCGCGAGAACTTCGGCACCATGACCAAGCC
>CANFIC010000338.1 GCA_947446685.1 Burkholderiales bacterium | reverse complement strand
TGAGCGGTGAATATACGGCGGGATGATAGGTAATGCGGGTTTGCTGCCGGGTCACCCAGGGATGCTCTGCATAACTCAACGCGAGCGGGTGCGGTGCGGATCGGGATGGGATGCAAGGCGCATTTTGCAGCCAATAGCGCGTGCTATTGGCAATAAATGCAACGCCGCAGACCGCCCGAGGCCGCACCAGCACAAGCCGTGAGGGGTTATGTAGAGCATCCCCAGGTGACGCCTGCCTACAATGGGCGGCATGCGTATATTGATTGCCAACGATGATGGGTACCTTGCGCCGGGCTTGCTCGCGCTCGTCAAGGTTTTTGAAGGTCTGGGCCAGATCGATGTCATCGCCCCTGAGCAGAACGCCAGCGGCACCTCGAATTCATTGACGCTTGGCCGACCTTTGTCGGTCTATACGGCGACAAACGGATTCCGTTATGTCAACGGCACGCCCTCTGATTGCGTCCATGTGGCGCTGACGGGCTTGCTCGACTACAAGCCTGACCTGGTGCTGTCGGGCATCAACAACGGCGCCAATATGGGCGATGACACGCTTTACTCGGGCACCGTTGCCGCCGCCACAGAAGGATTTCTGTTCGGCATTCCGTCGATCGCGTTCTCGCAGGTGTCCAAGGGCTGGGGTCATGTCGATGCGGCCGCTGCGATGGCCAGAAACCTGGTCGAGCAAGTGATCGCCGGCGGCCTCGGCCAGGCTTTTCTGCTCAATGTGAATATCCCGAACCGGGCCGATGCGCTGACGCTGCCGCGCCGCATCACCCGTCTGGGCCGGCGCCATGCGAGTGAACCGGTGATCCGCCAACAGAGCCCGCGCGGTGAAACGATCTACTGGATCGGCCCGGCCGGCGATGCACGCGAAGCTGGCGAAGGTACCGATTTCTACGCCACGGCCAATGGCCAGGTGTCGATCACGCCCTTGCAAGTTGATCTCACCCATCACCTGGCCTTGCCGGGTTGGGGCCAGCGTCTGGGATTGCCGGGATGAGCGAAACGCCCGGCCGGCCGCGGCGCTTTCCGCTGTTGCTCGACGAACTCGGGGGTGTTGCTTCGGGTAGCGCGAACAAGTCACGTGAAATGCTGATGCCGCAGCGGCATTTGCAGCAGGCCACGATCGATGCGGCCAAGCAGGCAGCCCCGAGTGGCTTGGGCCTTGATTCGGCCCATGTGCGCGAGCGCATGTCGCAGCGTTTGCAGCGGGACGGCCTTCGCGATGAGCGGGTGTTGAAGGCGCTGGCCCAGATTCCCCGCCATCAATTCATCGACAGCGCCTTGGCCAATCAGGCTTACGAAGACACCAGCCTGCCGATCGGCCATGGGCAGACGATTTCCAAACCCTCGGTGGTCGGGCGCATGTTGTCCTTGCTGTTTGAAGGCGCTTCGGCGTCACGGCAAGGCCATCTGGGCAAGGCCATGGAGATCGGCACCGGCTGTGGCTATCAGGCGGCCTTGCTGGGCCTGTTGGCCAGGCAGGTGGTGTCGATCGAGCGGCTCAAGCCCTTGCATGAAAAAGCACGTACCAATCTGGCCAGTCTGCCGCGCGGCAAACGGCCTGATATCCGCTTGATCTATGGCGATGGCCGGCTCGGTTTTGCGCCGGGTGCACCGTTCGACAGCATCGTCGCCGCAGCGGGTGGGGAAGATCTGCCTCAGCAATGGCTCGACCAGTTGGCGCCGGGCGGTCGCTTGGTGGCGCCGATGAGCGCTCCGGGCGGGCGCGGCCAGTTGCTGGTGGTCGTCGACCATCTGGTCGACGGCGCTGTCAGTCGATTTGTGCGTAGTGAATTCGAACCGGTGTTGTTCGTGCCACTAAAATCGGGTGTCTTGTGAGCCCGGCTGAAGTCTGCGATTCCAGCCGCATCGTTTCATTCTGCAAGTCAAAGCCGTCAACGCGACCCATGCAACAGAACAACCACCTTTTTTCCAGGGCCCTGCTGTTGTCCGGCTTGTGCGTCTTGCTGGCGTCCTGCGGCAGCGTGACGCAGCGCGCGCCGGTCGAGGATCGTCAGGCTCTCAGCATTGCAAAGCCGGTGCCAGTTGCACCGCCGACCCCCGCGGTAGCTGCGGCCAAAGCCAATGTAGCTGCTGCCCTTGAAAAGCCTTTGCCAGGTGCCGAAAACGCCGGCAAACCCGGCTATTACATGGTCAAGCCCGGCGACACGCTGATTCGCATCGCCTTGGACAACGGCCAGAATTGGCGTGACCTGGTGAAGTGGAACACCCTGGACAAGCCCAATTTGATCGAGGTCGGGCAGGTCTTGCGGGTCGCGCCGTCTGCGGCCGAGGCCGTGATCACCAAGGTCGTCCCCGCAGCCAAGGTCGAGTCGAGACCTTTGGACAGCAAGCCAGCGGACGGCAAACCGGTGGACAGCAAGCCCGTGGACAGCAAGCCTGCGCCGGCTGCCTCCTCGCGTGGCGAAGATGAGGACATCAAATGGGGCTGGCCGGCCAGCGGTGCGGTGACTGCCAACTTCGACGAAGTCCGCAACAAGGGCCTGGCCTTCAAGGGCAATGCAGGGGACGCGGTACTTGCCGCCGCTGATGGGCGCGTGATGTATGCGGGCTCGGGGCTGCGCGGCTACGGCAACATGATCATCGTCAAGCACAGCGCCAATTACCTGACCGCCTATGCCCACAACCAGACCTTGCTGGTCAAGGAAGATGAGGTCGTGCGCAAGGGCCAGAAGATCGCCGAGATGGGATCCAGCGACAGTGACCAGGTCAAACTGCACTTCGAAATCCGCAAGCAGGGCAAGCCAATCGATCCCGCCAAGCTGTTGCCCAGCCGCTGAAAAGCCAGCCAACAATAAGCGCGGCGGTGCCGCCGGGCCAGGCTCGGCCGGACCTGGTTTTCGCGCAGGGATAATCGCTGAATGACTCAAGTATCAGAATGGCTCAAGGTCGAATCGATGGACCTCGACGCGCAAGGCGTTGCCCGCAACGAAGAGGGCAAGGTGGTCTTCATCGAAGGGGCGCTGCCCGGTGAAGAAGTGCAGGTGGTGGTCGGCCGCAAGAAAAGCAGTTGGGAGCAGGGCAGCCTGACAGCGATGCGGCGCGAAAGCTCGCAACGCGTCAGCGTTCCCGATTGCCCGCATTTCGGCTTGCACGACGGTTCATGCGGCGGCTGCAAGATGCAGCATCTGCAGCCCGCAGCCCAGGTCGCAATCAAGCAGCGGGTGGTCGAAGACAACCTCTGGCATCTGGGTCGCGTCAAGGCCGAGATGATCCTGCGTCCGATCGAAGGGCCGACCTGGGGCTATCGTCACCGCGCTCGCTTCTCGGTCCGCTATGTGGTCAAGAAGAGCAAGGTGCTGATCGGCTTCCATGAGCGCAAGAGCCGTTATGTCGCCGATATGGAAGTCTGCAAAGTCGTGCCGAAGCGGGTCAGCGACCTCTTGATGCCTCTGCGCGACTTGATCGCAGGCATGATCGAGCGCGACCGCCTGCCGCAGATCGAGCTCGCCATGGGAGACAGCGTGATCGCGCTGGTCTTGCGCAACCTGGCGCCGCTGCCTGATGCCGACAAGGCGAGCTTGCGTGCCTTTGCTCTTGAACATGATGTGCAATGGTGGCTGCAGCCCAAAGGCCCGGATACCGTGCATCTGCTCGACGAGGGCGGCACCTTGTTGTCCTACAGCCTGCCCGAGTTCGGCATCACGATGCCGTTCAAGCCGACCGATTTCACCCAGGTCAATCCGCAGATCAATACGGTGCTGGTCGGCCGTGCTCTGCGCTTGCTCGATGTGCAAAGCAGCGAGCGAGTCATCGACTGGTTTTGTGGCTTGGGCAACTTCACCCTGCCGCTGGCGACGAAGGCGCGCGAAGTGCTGGGCATCGAAGGCAGCGAGGCGCTGGTGCAGCGCTCGCGCCAGAACGCCAAGCTCAACGGCCTGGACGGCAAGGCCTCGTTTGTCGTGCGCAACTTGTTCGAGATGACGCCAGCCCTGCTGGCTGCCGATGGCATCGCCGAAAAATGGCTGATCGACCCGCCGCGTGATGGGGCTTTCGCCCTGATCCAGGCGCTCACCGACATCGCGCTGGACCCAACTTTGGCGCCGGGCTGGCAGCCGCCACAGCGTATCGTCTATGTCAGCTGCAACCCGGCCACCCTGGCGCGCGATGCCGGCCTGCTGGTCAATCAAGCCGGCTACCGCTGCCTGTCAGCCGGCGCCATCAATATGTTCCCCCACACCTCCCATGTGGAAAGCATGGCTGTGTTCGAGAGGCAGGCTTCGGCGTAGCCAAAGCGGTCATATCAATCCCCGTTCGTCCTGAGCTTGTCGAAGGACCTTGTCTGCCTAATGCGGCCCTTCGACGGGCTCAGGGCGAACGGTGTTGGTATTGAGCTGCTTTGCGGATTGCTGG
>CANFIC010000337.1 GCA_947446685.1 Burkholderiales bacterium | reverse complement strand
ATCAAGCCGCGCAGCAGTTGCCGCAAGGCGCGCACCCCCCGGGTACGCGGGGCTAGCTCGAACTGACGCAAATTCCAGCTGCTGTCGAGCAGGCGCAGCGCGCGCTGGGCACTGGTCAGCACGGTCACCGGTGCGCCCAGCCATTTCTCGGCGTTTGCTGCGACGGCCGGGCTGGCGCTCCATTGGGCGGTCTGCAGCATTTGCGGCGTCAACAACTGGCGTGTCAGGTTGCCTTCGAGCAGCAGTTCAGCCGCCCCTTCGGCATGGCTCCAGCTCAGCAGCATCCGCTGCGGATCGCTGTCTGATGAATGGAAATGTCCGCGCGGCAGCAACTCGGGCCGGGCCAGGGGCATGACGCTGTCGACAAAAACCTGGGCAGCTTCGAGTTGCGCGAGCTGGCCGGCCAGCCAGCGCATTGAGGTGATTGCCACCCAGGCCCGGTCGCCACCGGCAGCTTCCGGCTCAATGGCGAAATGCAGATCCTCGGGGTCTTCCAGCAGCGTTTCTTCCAGGACCCCGGCCAATGCGGCGCGCATCTGCCGGCCCGCACGCGGCAATTGCACGCGTTGCCAGCTGACATCGGCCGCTGCGGCCACCGCGATCACATGGTCAGCGCGTGGCAGCAAGGCGGCAGCGCAGCGTCCCTGGGCGCTAACCTGCACGCCATCCGGACTCAACAGATAGTCGTATTCAAGCGGCAGCCCCTCGACTGACGGGCGACCCATTGCCCGCAGACGATTGCGCGGGTTGAGAAAGATAAGCAGATTAGTCATTGAAGGTCAGGGGCTGGCGCATTCTAGGAGACTTGTCGACGTCGGCAGCGGGTCAACGACCCGCCGCCAGCACTTGACTGAGGCGTTGGCGGTCCAGCACCAGCATGTCCAGTCCGATGCGTTGCACCAGCGAGCGTTCCTCAAGCACCCGGGCATCGAGTCGCAAACTGCCCTTGACGAAGAAAAACGCCGAAACCACGCCGATTCGTTCGTTGCTGATGACTGCATTGGCCGGCAGATAGGGCTTGGCGGCCTGCGCATTGCGCAGCGGCGTTATTTTGCGGGCTTGTATCAGGCGCTCGGCCGATGCCAGGTCCATGCCGTCGAACAGCGCGGCGATGACTTCGCGCGGCGCAGTGTTCAAGTTCACCGGGGTGAGCACCGGCAGCAGCGTCACCAAAGGACGCAGCCGCTCGACCGTGTCGGCGCTGAGCCCGATCCAGGCCAGTTGATCGATGTTCTTGGCCAGCAGCGGCCTGTCGCCGCTGTCCGGTTTGCCGCTGGAGCCGCCATTGAAGGCCGCGCGCAGCTGGCTGCTCAGCAGCGCCGCCGTCCCGGCCGGCACGCCGGCGCTGTCGCACAAGCGCTCGAGCAGGCGCAGCTCCTGTGCTGGCAATTGCGGTCCGCCAAGCAGCCAGCGCAGGTTGTACAGCCCCTGCGCGTCGCTGATGCTGCCGGACAGAAATGCTTCCGGGCCATCGTCGACGTTGCCGGGTTCGGCAGCGAGAAAGGTCGACAAGCGCGCTTCAGCCAGCGGTACAGCCCAGACTTCGCCGAGATGGTCGATCGGTTCGCTCAGGTTGGCGCGCGCATCCTCGCGCAGAATCAGCCGCGCCCAGTCGAGCGCGCCTTGCAGGATCCAGCCGGCTTGGGCGCGTGCTCGCCCGGCGGCTTCGATCTGCACCGCCTGGTATTGGCGCCAGACCATCGCCGAGGCCATTGTGGCGACCAGGGTCACGATGATCAACGCGGTCAGCAAGGCCGCGCCGCGCTGTTGAACCGGTCGTCTCATGATTGCGGCCCGAGTGCGATCTGGCGGGTCAGCGAGCCGCTGAATTCGCTGCCCGGGGCAAACTGCAGGATCATCCGCACGCCGCTGGGCAGAACGCTGCGCGGCGGGGCGGCCGCTGCACTGGCCGCTGATGCAGCCGGCGCCGGGCCTGCCAGGTCATCGCTGGACTGCGCATTGCTCCAGCCATTGCCACGGTAAAAGAACATCTGCCAACCGCTGACGCCCTCGATCGTCAGCAGTTGGGTCTTGTCCTGGGACAGCGATTGCTGGCTGCGTTGCAGGCTTTCCTGCAGCCCAGCCACCGTCTGTACCGGCCGGTCTTCCCAGCGATAGAGTCCGCCATTGCGCAAGCTCCAGGCCACCACCTGCATACCTGCAGGCCGCTGGCGGGTGATGCGCAAGGTGGCACCATCGAAGCTCAGCGCGGGGGCATTGCCGCTGTCCTGCAGCGCCAGCAGATCCTGCTCCCATTGCGCCACGACGGTCTGCAGCCTGGCGCTATGTTGCAGATGTGACTGCGTGATATCACGGCTTTTCAACAGCCCGTCGAGGCCGCGCCAGGCCAGCAGCGACATCAAGCTCATCACCACCAGCGCGACCATGACTTCGACCAGAGTGAAGCCGCTTAGCCTATGTATTCGGCGTCGCATCAATACCGACCCATGACGGTGGTGATAGTCAATTGCGGCAGGCCATCTTCATCACTGACCGAAGCATCGACGCGGCGGAAGTTCGGGTTCGGCGTCGGTTTGATGAGCAGTTTTCCGCTGTAACTCTGCCCCAGTTGCTCGCAGGCAAAGGCGGCCTCGCCGACACCGGGGAATTGTTTGGAAAGGCGTAACTCGGTCAATTGGTTCTCGGCGCACCATTGCGCTGCGCTGACGTTGCGCAGGCGGGCTGCGTTGGCAGTCAACGCACCGGCGGCCTTTACCCCGGCGGCGAGGCTGATCGCGACGATGACCAGCGCCACCAGCACTTCGATCAAGGTGAAACCACGGGCCTTCATGGCGCCGCGATCTGGCTGACCTCGAACGGCCCGAGTCCGTCAGTGGTCAGCTTCAGGCTTTGCGCCCCCAGCCGCAAATGCAGCGATTGCGCGCCAATCATCGGCTCAGGCCCCAAACGGATCAGCCGGTCGCCAGCGATCTCGACCGCGGGCTGCGCGCTCAACCAGCGCTTTGGCATTGCGATCGCCGGCGGCAAGCCTTGAAAAACAAACCCCTCGCCGCTGGCATCTTTGCTTGGCCGCCATTGCACCTCCAAGCCGCTGGCGCGGCTTTCGGCCCGAGCGGTTTCGAACAAGGCCACCAGCCGTTCGGCCTCGCGCTCGAGTTGCACGCCTTCCGGGTCACGCAGCGACAGGCTGACCATGGCGCTGGCAATCGCGATCAAGGCGATGACGACCAGCAACTCGATCAGCGTAAAACCGCGTTGCTTATTGCCAGGAGCCGATGTCGGCATCATTGCCCTCGCCGCCGATGCGCCCATCGGCGCCGAAGCTGTAGACATCGATCTCGCCTTTGACGCCCGGGTTGGCGTATTGGTAAGGCTGGTTCCAGGGGTCCAGCGGCAGCTTGTCGATATAAGGCTTCCAGTTCGGCGGCGTGATGCCGACCGTTGGTTTGTGCACCAAGGCATCCAGGCCTTGCTCGGCGCTGGGGTAGCGCTGGTTGTCGAGTTTGTAGAGCTTGAGTTGCTGCACCAGGCTGCCGACCGTCGTGCGGGCTGCAGTCACCTTGGCTTCATCTAGCCGGTTCAGCACATTCGGCACGATCAAGGCGCCCAGCATGCCGATGATGACCAGCACCACCAGCAGCTCGATCAAGGTGAAACCATGGCTATGGCGAGGTTTGCGGCGACTTGCTTGGGTGTTCATGGGCAGGCGGGTTGGATTCAATGGGCTAGAGCTTAGCGCAAGCCCGTGACTGGCCCATAATTGCGCCATGCAAGTACGACTGATGGCTTTTCTGGTGTGGGGTTTACTGGGTTGCAGCGCGGCTTATTGGCTGCTGCAGTTGCTGGTGTTGCCCGTGGCAATGCCTGCGCAGGCAGCGCCTTTGTCCGATCGAAGCGGCGGTCAGGCCGACCTGACGCGATTGTTCGGCGCTGCGCCGGCCGCTGCGGCCGAGGCATTGCCGCTGGCCGAGAGTCGCTTCAAGCTGCTCGGCCTGGTGGCACCCAAAAATCCCAAGACCAGCTTGGCTGGCGAGGGCGTGGCCTTGATCGCGGTTGACGGCGTGGCGCGGACGATGCGGATCGGCGCGACCCTGGAAGGCGACGTTCAATTGCTGGCGCTGGATTCCCGATCGGCCAGTCTGGGCCGCGGCGGCGTCATCAGCATGGTGCTGCAGCTAGCCAAACCCGATGCTGCGGCGACCGGTTCGCTCAGTCCGGCGGCGCCATCGCCGCTCAATCTCGGCGGCCTTAACCCGCCGGGCATGCCGCCAACGTCGAACCCATCAGCCATCAACCGGGTCTCTAGCCAGTAGTGAGACAGACCATCCCTAGCGCAGGAACAGCTTGTAAACGGGGTTGTCGGTCTCGTCCTCATAGGGGTAATTGAGCGCGTCGAGGAATTCGCGCAGCGCAGCGTTGT
>CANFIC010000336.1 GCA_947446685.1 Burkholderiales bacterium | reverse complement strand
TGACGGCGCGCGCCGAGGAAACCGACAAGATTTCGGGCCTCGACGCTGGTGCTGATGACTATCTGACCAAGCCGTTCTCGACCAATGAATTGCTCGCCCGAATCCGTGCCGTGCTGCGGCGCAAGGCGCCCGAAGCACTTGACTCGGTGGTGGCTGTCGGCGCATTGAGCATGGATCCCGGCACCAGGCGTGTCAGCAGCGCCGGCATCGATGTCAAGCTGGGACCGACCGAATTTCGGTTGCTGCATTTCCTCATGACCCATGCCGAGCGCGTGCACAGCCGCTCACAACTGCTCGACCGCGTCTGGGGCGATCATGTATTCATCGAGGAGCGTACGGTCGATGTGCATGTGAAACGGCTACGTGAAGCGCTGGAAAAGGTTCAATGCGCGCGCATGATTGAAACCGTTCGTGGCGCTGGGTATCGCTTGACGCAGCAAGCCAACGCAACTGCCTGACATGCGGCCGACGTTAGGGTACCTTTTCAGCTGGCTGTTGCCACGCATCTTCCTTGCAGGGCTGGCTATCGGCACAGGGGTTCTGGCGGGTGCGCTGGCACGTGCGATGCTGCAACTGCCGCTGTTGGCTGAATTCATCGCTGCAGGTGTAGCTGTCGGCATTCTGGTGCTCGTCGATGTTGTGCGCTGCCAGAGGTTGTTGCAATGGCTGCGAACTGCCTTGCAGGACCCGGCGCCGCGTGACACCGGCTTATGGGGTGAGCTGGCCTACAGGATCGAGCGGGCGGTTCGCGATCGCGACAAGACCATCAGCCGCGAGCGTTTGCAGCATGCCCAGTTTCTCTCCGCCATCGAAGCTTCGCCCAATGGCGTTTTGATGCTCGACGGGATGGACCAGATCAAGTGGTGCAACCGCATCGCGGCCGATCATTTTTCGCTCGACCCGCAGCGCGACTTGCTTCAACCGATCACTAACCTGGTTCGCTCACCGGCTTTTGTATCTTTTTTGCAGACCGGAAAATTTGACGAGGTCCTGGTGCTGCCCAATGTGCGCGGCATCGGCACCCTGTCGGTGATCGTTCGGAATTACGGTGAAGGCATGCGCTTGGTGCTGACGCAGGACATCACCGCGGTCGAACGCGCTGAAGCGATGCGGCGCGACTTCGTGGCCAATGTTTCGCATGAAATTCGCACGCCGTTGACCGTCCTGGCCGGTTTCATCGAGACCATGGTGGCCTTGCCCTTGAGTGAAGCCGAGCGCCGCCGTGTATTGACCTTGATGGGGCAGCAGTCGCAGCGCATGGAAGTCCTGGTCGGGGACCTGCTGACCCTGGCGCAGTTGGAAGGTCGCCCTCGGCCTGCTGCTGACCGGTGGGTGGCCCTGGACGACTTGCTGGTGCGGGTCGAGAACGACGCGCAGGCCTTGTCCAATGGGCGGCACCATATCCATGTGCAGACCGACACCCATGCCGAGCTCGCCGGGATCGAATCCGAGTTGCTCAGTGGCGTTGCCAATCTGGTCAGCAATGCCGTTCGCTACACGCCCGAGGGCGGCGACATCGACGTTTCCTGGCGCATGCTCGGCGATGGCAGCGGTGAGTTGGTGGTCAGCGATACCGGAGTCGGTATTCCACGCGAGCATTTGCCGCGCCTGACCGAACGTTTCTACCGTGTCGATGGCAGTCGCTCACGCGAGACCGGTGGCACCGGTCTGGGCTTGTCGATCGTCAAACATGTGGTGCAGCGCCATGGCGGCGAGTTGCAGATCCAGAGCGAGCCAGCCAAGGGATCAAGGTTCAGGATGATCCTCCCCGCAGTCCGGGTGCGCCAGGCAAGCGAAGTCAGTCTGGGCGTCGAGTCAGCAATGATGCACGCGGTCGACGTCTTTTAGAGTCGGCAGATCAGCGGCGGCGCAGCACGGCGAAATATTCGGTCCGGTCGGTTGGCCGGCGAACTGCGGCGATCTGTTCCCAGTCCGGCGGCACGGTAGCCAGATGACCTTGAAGGGCGTAGCTGCAGGAGCTTGTGCTCAATGCAGTTGTGGCCTTGACCCGCCAGCCCCCCTGGAATTCAAGCGCTGCCAAAGTCGACAACGACTGATCGACTGCAGCAATGCAGTCTGCATCAAGCGGCACATGCTCGATCAAGCGCGTCACCAAGGGCCGGTTGCTGCGTGCATAGTCAAGCGGCGCCAGCAACAAGGTCATGATCAGCAACCAGCTCAAAGCCACGCCGCCGGCTGGCAGCACCAAGGTCTTCCACAAGGCATGTTGGTGTCTGGCGGTGCGCCAGCGCACCAGGGCCAGCCATGCAAGGCTGGCGAGCATTGCCAAGCCGAAGGCGAGGGCGCTGAAGCTGGGTTCAAAGCCATCGGCGAGACGACGTAAATTGGCCAATGGCGTGGCCGGCCAGCCGATCTGCATCGAGGCGTAATAGAGCCAGAAAAACAGCCCGCAGGCGCTGAAGAAAAACACTGAAAACCAGTCGATCGCCGCGGCCAGACCGCGTTTGAGCGTCGGCAGGGCAAACGCCGCCAGCACCGCCAGCGCCGGCAAACTCAGCAGCAGCGCGCGGTCCGAACCACGCATCAGCAGGCTGGCCAGGATGGGAACCGAAGCTGCCAGCAGCGGCATGAAAATATGGCGGTGCTGAAGATGGGTCCGCCAGCGCCAGAGGGTCCAGATCGCCATGGGGCCGACAGGCCAGCTGAACCAGCCGAGCAGGCTGAGCATCTGAAATGCAAAGTCAGCATCGGGCTGTAATCTGATCCGCCAGGCCCAGGCATTGAAGCCCCAGGCACTCAAGGCCGCCAACAGGCCTGCCAGCAGCAGCCACAGCGCCAGACCGCGCACAGCAGGGTAGCTGGAACGCTGGCAGGCCAGGGCACCGATGCCGGCCAAGGCCATCGCCACCGCCGGGGCATCGCTGGCCGCCAGCATCGGCAGCGCCAGCAGCACGGCCCAGCGCGCTTTGACAATCCGGTACGGTGCCGCCGCCAGGCCATAAAGAAATAATGCGGCAGCCAGCAACTGCAGCAGCTCCGGCGTGGTTTCATGCCCGAGTTGCAACAAGCCCAGCGTGGCGATCAGCGCCAGCAGCGCGCCGTCCGCCAACGCACGGGCATAGTCGACGGCGCTGGCTTCCCCGCCGAAAGCAAAGGCCACTGGCTGAGCTGCTTCAGTGCGCGCCAGGTGAAAGCTGCTGTACCAGACCAGCACCAGCACCAGCACCAACGCCAAGGTGAACGGCAGGCGGGCGGCAAATGCCGCGTCGGCAAAGGGCATTGCCTTGATTGCCAAGGCGCCGAGCCAATAAGGCAGCGGGCCGCCCTCGGCGGGAATGCCAGCGATCGCCGGCTGCCACCAACTCGCATGTCCTTGCGCGATGCTGGCCATGAAGCCGAACGAGCTCAAGTCGGCGTTGCGCCAGGGGTCGCGGCCGAACAATCCCGGCAGCACATAGGCAGCACAGAACAGCAGCAAAGCCAATCGCGGCAGGCGCTGTGCGCCGCGCTCAGCGACGATGGCAGGGGTAGGCAGATTCACGCTCGGTCTGGTGCTTTCATGGCGGGTGATCCATCATCGATTGAATTTTGCCAAAGATGGTGCCGCGCCATAAAAAAAGGCAGCCTGAGCTGCCTTTTTCTTCGGCCTTGCAAGGCTTACTTGTTGATGCCCAGACGCGCAAACTTGTTGCGGAACTTCTCGACGCGACCGCCCAGCGAGTCGATGCTCTTCTGGGTGCCGGTGTAGAACGGGTGCGATTCGCTGGTGGTTTCCAGCTTGACGAAAGGCAGCACACGGCCATCTTCCATCGTCACGGTTTCCTTGCTGTTCAAAGTCGAGCGCGTCACGAACTTGAAACCGTTGGACTGGTCCACGAAGCAAACTTCGCGGTAATTGGGGTGAATGCCGTCTTTCATGGGGGGACCTCTCGCTGCAGTGCCGGCAGCCATGCCACACCATGTGGCGCACTTTCCGACAGCGACAAAAACGTTGATTATAGCTTGAAAAAATGCCGGCTTTCACCGGCGGCGTTCAACCGCCCCGACGCATCATGTCGAAGAAGTCGAGGTTGTTCTTGGTCGATTTCATCTTGTCGAGGATGAACTCCATCGCCTCGATCTCGTCCATCGGATAGAGCAGTTTTCGCAGAATCCAGCTCTTTTGCAGGATTTCGGGCTTGAGCAGCAATTCTTCGCGACGTGTCCCCGACTTGTTGATCAGGATCGAAGGGTAGACGCGCTTTTCGGCCATGCGGCGATCTAGATGGATTTCGCAATTGCCAGTGCCCTTGAACTCTTCGTAGATCACCTCATCCATGCGGCTGCCGGTGTCGATGAGAGCCGTCGCAAGAATCGTGAGGCTTCCGCCATCCTCGATATTGCGGGCCGCTCCAAAAAACTTCTTCGGCTTGTGAAGCGCAT
>CANFIC010000335.1 GCA_947446685.1 Burkholderiales bacterium | reverse complement strand
TCTCAAGGCTGCCGGCAGCTGCGGCGTTACCCGTCAAATTGGTCGATGCAGCGACATCAAGCCCGCTGAGCCTGGCCAGTTGAGTCACAAAAGCCTGGCCGTCCGCGCCTTGAGCGACATCGCAGCCATAGACCATCAGGTCGGCGCCAGGGGCGAGCAGTTTGGCGAGTTCCACCAAGGCGGCCTGATGCTGCTCCAGCGCCGCCGCATCGAGCAGGGTGCTGCCCAACTGCACTTCACCGGCGCTGCCATGGCTGACGAGGTGAAGCGCCGAGAAGCTACCCGCGCCACCCGCCCCCGCCTGCTGGAGCATGAAATCCAGAATTTGCTGCAAGCCGTCACGGGCTTGATCGAGCAACAGAACGGTGTAACCCTGTGCGATCTGGTCCGCCAGGAACTCAGCATCGTGAAGGCGCGAATCAATAACAACCAGTTCTGTATTCATCAAAAACTCCAGTCAAAACATACCCAGAAGAAATCAAATGGGCATAAATAAAATTCAAATCAGAATGAGTCACGTCGGTGGGTTGCAGCGCAGGCTCGAACCGCGATCCAGGCAACCCCAGCCAGTGACCCGGGCCGAGCACAAAGCGCAGAGCCCCGCAGCCACCAGAATCGATTGCCCGAATTCCTGTCGAAATCGATAGAACTTGAGGGCTCCGAACAATTCTTGCGCTTGGAACAAGCCGATTGTTTTTAAAGTCTGCGGCATATTACCGACAAACTAACAATAAAAGTTTATCTAATTAAATTTACTGTTGAATGGAATGAACCCAAAAACAACAAGGTCATTCGACCGTTTCATCCAATCAGCGCGAGCGGACTAACGCGGGTCAGCGCAGACCCCTTGATTCGCCATCAGTCGCCTGGTCCTGTGGTGAACCTGTCGGACGGGCAAGTTGCACGGGGTTGCTGAAAGCCCTTGGCCAACGCGGCTGGCTATCATGCGGAGTTACCCGCAAAATCCATGGCCGAACCCGTCTCCACCTTGAACCCCGCCCAGCTCGAAGCCGTCCTGCATCTGGACGGGCCCTGCCTGGTGATTGCCGGTGCGGGTTCGGGCAAGACAAGGGTGATCACGCAAAAGATCGCCCATCTGCTGCAATCGGGTTTCCCGGCCCGAAGCATCGCGGCGATCACCTTCACCAACAAGGCTTCGCAGGAGATGCGCGAGCGCGCCAAGACCCTGGTCGGGCCGCGTGCGGCCAAGGACCTGCTGATCTCGACCTTTCACAGCCTGGGCGTGCGCATCCTGCGGGAGGAAGGCCGGCTGGTCGGGCTGAAAGAGCAGTTCTCGATCCTCGACAGCGACGATGTGCTGGGCGTGCTGCGCGATGCCGGTGGCACTGTCGACGCCAACCAGGCAAGGTCCTGGCAATGGGCGATCTCGCTTTGGAAGAACCAGGGCCTGAACGCCAGCCAGGCGCTGGCCATCGCCAAGGATGACAACGAGCGCGCTGCCGCGATCGTGATGGAGCGCTATCAGGAGCGCTTGTCGGCTTACCAGGCGGTCGACTTCGATGACCTGATCAGCCTGCCGCTGAAGCTGCTGAACGACCAAGCCGACGCCCGCAAGCGCTGGCAGGACAAGCTGCGCTATGTGCTGGTCGACGAATACCAGGACACCAACGCGGTCCAGTACGACTTGCTGAAAGCGCTGGTCGGCGAGCGCGCGATGTTCACCGCCGTGGGCGACGACGATCAGAGCATCTACGGCTGGCGCGGTGCCACGATCGACAACCTGAAGCGCTTGCCGATCGACTATCCGCAGCTGAAGGTGATTCCGCTCGAGCAGAACTACCGCAGTACCGGCGCCATCCTGCGCGCGGCAAATAACGTCATCGCCGGCAACCCGAAGATCTTCGAGAAGAAGCTGTGGAGCGAGTTCGGCGATGGCGAGCCGGTGGCGCTGATCGAGTCGGACGGCGAAGAGCATGAAGCCGAACGTGCGGTGACACGCTTGCAGACGCTGCGCAGCGAAGGCTTCGCGCCAAACTACAGCGATTTCGCCATCCTCTACCGCGCCAATCACCAGGCCCGCGTGTTCGAGAAAGCGCTGCGCCGCGCCGAGATTCCCTACAAGGTGTCAGGCGGGCAGAGCTTCTTCGACAAGAGCGAAATCAAGGACCTCTGTGCCTGGCTGCGCCTGCTGGTCAACCAGGACGACGACCCGGCATTTCTGCGCGCAATCACCACGCCCAAGCGCGGCATCGGCCACCAGACTTTGGGCAGTTTGAGCCAGTTCGCCAGCCGCTGGAAATGCAGCATGTTCGAGGCCCTGTTTGCCGAATCTCTCGGCGCGGCTTTGACGGCGCGTGCGCTCGGCTCGCTGCATGAATTTGGCCGCTATGTCACCGAGCTCGAATACCGCGCCAAGAACACCCAGGGCGCGGCTGCCGCCAAGGCCTTGCTGCTCGAATGGCTGAAGGACATCGATTACGAGCAGCACCTGCTCGACAACGAAGAGAACGAAAAAGTCGCCGCGGCACGCTGGAGCAATGTGCTCGACTTCATCGACTGGGTCGCCAAGCGCTGTGGCGGCGGCAGCATTCAGGACGACGAGGAGTTCAACAATGAACAGACCGTGCTGCAGGTGGCGCAAACGATCAGCGTGATCCTGTCGATGGCCGAGCGTGGTGATGAGCAGGACCAGGTGACGCTGACCACCTTGCACGCCTCCAAGGGCCTGGAATGGCCCCATGTGTTTCTGGCCAGCGTTAACGAAGGCCTGCTGCCCTTCAAGGCCGATGCCGAAGAAATGACGGCGCAGCGCCTCGAGGAAGAGCGCCGGCTGATGTATGTGGGCATCACCCGCGCCAGGACGACGCTGGCCGTCAGCACCCTGCGCCGGCGCAAGAAAAGCCGCGAGCTGGTGATGGGTATCCCGAGCCGCTTCATCGGAGAAATGAAGCTGCACGAGTTGAGCGAAAAAGAAGACCCGCGCCTGAAGCTGAAGCGACTGCGCGAGGCCTTTGCCGCCAAAGGTGCGGCATCGACAGCGGCGCAAACTGAAAAGCGTTGAACGATCTGCGTTGATTCAAAATCATCCCCCTCGGTCTCCATCGCACTTTTCGAACTCAGCCCTACAGCCAGCCAGGATTGATATGCCATCGAGATCACCGCTCGCCGTCATTCACCGGCAGCTCGACGCTTACAACGCCAAGGACATCGAGGCCTTGCTCGCCACCTATGCCGAGGATGCTGAGCAGTTCATGCTGCATGGGCCTTGCCTGGCCAAAGGTCATGCCGCGATACGCGAGCGCTTTCTGGTCAGGTTTGCCGAACAAGACCTGCAGGCGCGTCTGCTGTCGCGACAGGTCATGGCCAATGTTGTCGTCGATTTGGAGCTCATCACGCGCAACTTCCCTGAAGGTCGTGGCACGATCGAGATGCTCTGCATCTACGAGGTCGTCGACGGCCTGATCCGCAAAGCCTCTTTCGCGACCGGCAAGAAAACCTTGCTGACTGAAGACATCTAAGGATTCGACCATGGCAACCGACCCCTCATTGATCGATTTCATCTGCGAGCAGGCCGGTTTGCCCGGTGAGCTGTCAGCCCGAAAAATGTTCGGCGAATATGCCCTCTATCTCGACGGCAAGGTGATCGCGCTGGTCTGCGACAACCAGCTGTTCGTCAAACCGACTGCCGAGGGCATGGCTTGCCTTTCGTTGGTGACCGAACATCCGCCTTATCCCGGCGCCAAGCCGCATTTGCGCATCGATGCCGAGATTGAAGATCGCGACCTGCTCAAGCGTTTGTTCAAGGCCACAGCGCGCGCCTTGCCCTTGCCCAAGCCGAAAGCGGCGAAGGCGAAGAAATAATCAGGCATTGCTCGCCGCCATTCACAGCAAGGAATCTGCCCATGACTACTGAAGGTTTCGTCGCATCACATGCCGCAGGTGCGGTGTTCGAGCGCGGTCTGCGCTCGTTCTTCGAATACCGCGACCTCGGCATCAAGCAGGCCACGCAGGGGCGGGTGGCCGCCCATGTCATACGCGCCGCAGCCGGCAAGGAATTTTCAAGCCAGCCGCATCTGCACCGGACCGAGTTCCAGCTGGTCTATATCCTCAAGGGCTGGATCGAATTCGAATATGAAGGCCAGGGCATCGTGCGCCTCGAAGCGGGATCCTGCGTGCACCAGCCACCCGGTATCCGCCACCGCGAACTTGGCCATAGCGACGACATCGAAATGCTCGAGCTGGTGCTGCCGGCAGGCTTCGACACTGAACTGGTCGACTCGGTCAACCGCCCTTGACGAGATTGCGTTCGTGCTGAGCTTGTTGAAGGGGAGATAGCGATGAATTTTCTGGCCGTCGTAACCACCATTGGCAGCCGGGCCGAAGCCCAGCAACTGGCGCGAACCATGGTCGAGCAAGGCCTCGCCGCTTGCGC
>CANFIC010000334.1 GCA_947446685.1 Burkholderiales bacterium | reverse complement strand
TGGGGCGGCATCCCGGTCTCGACCACGCACACGATCACCGGCGCCATCGTCGGCGTCGGTACCGCTCAGGATGTGAAAGCGGTGCGCTGGGCAGTGACCTTCAATCTGGTCATCGCCTGGGTGCTGACGATTCCGGCTTCAGGCCTGATAGCGGCCTGCTTCTGGTACATCGGACATGGCTTTCTTTGACGACAGCCGCAGCTAGGACGACCCTGATGCTCAGCAATGTGATTTCCAAACGAAGCGTGTTCTTCGACCTGCTGGCCGCCCACACCAGCCGTCTGGTGGCAGGCGCCAACGCCACCCTGCGTCTGATCACCGGCCTGGGCCAGGACGGTGCGACCACGCTCGAGTTGATCGAGGAAGTACACCAGAACGAGACCAGCGCCGACAAGATCAAGGCCGACCTGATCCGGCTGCTCTACCAGTCCTTCACCACGCCAATCAACCGCGACCAGTTGCATACCTTGACGCTCGATCTCGACCGGGTGCTGGACGACTTGCAGCATGTGGCCAATGCGATCGGCGCTTATCACATCGATACCGCCACGATCGAAGCGCGTGCGATGGCCTCGCTGAGCGCCGACGCCTGCATGCGACTGCACCATGCGGTGGTGGCCCTGGCCGACAAGGATCGGGGCCAGCAAATCATCGACCTGTGCAAGGAAATCGACCTGCTCGAATCAGCGGCCGAAGAACTGCGCCAGAAGGCGATCAAGAAGCTGTTTGAAGACGAAGGCGATGACCCGGCAGTCTGGCATGCGATCCGGATGCTGGAGCTTTATTCGCTGCTCGAAACCGTGCTTGACTCGAGCAAACGCGCCGCCAAGACGATCGAGGAAATCCTGCTCGAAAACACCTGAGCCGGACATCCACCAATTTACCAGACCCAGGAGACCCCACATGCAAGCCGACAACGTCCTCGCCACCATCGGCAACACGCCGCATATCCGCATGCAGCGCCTGTTCGGCAGCCATGCCCAGGTCTGGATCAAGTCCGAGCGCGGCAATCCGGGCGGCTCGATCAAGGACCGGATCGCACTGGCGATGGTCGAAGATGCCGAAGCGCTTGGCCTGCTGCGGCCTGGCGGCATCATCATCGAACCAACTTCAGGCAATACCGGCGTCGGCCTGGCGATGGTCGCCGCGGTCAAGGGCTACCGCCTGATCCTGGTGATGCCCGACAGCATGTCGATCGAGCGCCGCCGCCTGATGCTGGCCTATGGCGCGAGTTTTGACCTCACGCCGCGTGAAAAAGGCATGAAGGGCGCAATCGCCAGAGCGCAGGAACTGGTGGCGCAAAACCCCGGCGCCTGGATGCCGCAGCAGTTCGAGAATCCGGCCAATGTCGCCATCCATAAGCGCACCACCGCGCAGGAAATCTTGCGGGCCTTTCCTGACGGCCTCGATGCGCTGATCACCGGTGTGGGCACCGGTGGCCATCTGACCGGTTGCGCTGAAGTGCTGAAAGCCGCTTGGCCCGGCTTGAAGGTTTTTGCGGTCGAACCGAGCGCCTCGCCAGTGATCAGCGGCGGCGCGCCGAGCCCGCATCCGATCCAGGGCATCGGTGCCGGTTTCATCCCGGCCAATCTGCATACCGACCTGCTCGACGGCGTGATCCTGGTCGAGGCCGAGGACGCGCGTGAATATGCCCGCCGCAGTGCCCGCGAAGAAGGCCTGCTGGTCGGTATTTCGAGCGGCGCAACGTTGGCAGCGATCGCGCAGAAACTGCCCGAACTCGGCGCCGGCGCGCGGGTGCTGGGGTTCAACTACGACACCGGTGAGCGCTATTTGTCGATCGAGGGGTTCTTGCCCGCCTGATCAGGCCCCCGCCGCAGTCCGGTCTGCAGCGGCGGACTATTCGGCAGCCTCGCTGTCGTTATCCTTGGACGCCTGACGGGCCAGTTCCGCCTGCAGCGAGCGCAGTTGATTGACCAGGGCGGCAGGCGCTACCGGCTCGGCCAGTCTGAACAGCGGTGGCGGCAAGGCGCTGAGATAGGCCGGGCCGAGCCAATGCTGCTGCTCCTGGCGCCGCGCCATGTTCAGCACCAAGCCCAGCAGCAGCAAGCTCACCAGCAAACCGGCCAGCCAACGCGTGGCCCGCGGCCAGACCACGCCGGCGTGCCACCACAACAAACCCGCCACACCGATCGGAAACAACAGCGCCTCAAGCACCATCAGGCGCGGCTGCGACAGCGCATAGGCCAGCAAGGGCAAGCTCAGTCCGATCAGGTGCAAAGAATTCAAACCGACCAGCGCGCGGCGCAGGTGCAAGGCGAATGGAAAACGGTGCTGGAACAACTGAGTCACCAAGGACCACAGGCCCGCCCAACCCAGCAGCAAGCCCAGCGGGCTCAACATCGCATTGCTGTAATCGACCCAGGGAGCGCCAGGATTGAGGCCGGCCCATTGGTCGGCCCAGAGCAAGGCAATCCATAACGCCAGCAGCAGCGCCAGGCTGGCATTGCCAAACCTCGCCTTGCCTTGGCTGTGCAGCAGTTGTTCCGGCGCCAACAGGTCGGCAGCACTGCGCCAGCGCAGCTGTGTGGCACCCAAGCGGAACCGCGCCGGCCCCTGCAGCGCGACGGTCTCGCCCGCCAGCAGGCGGCGCTGCCCCAGCCAGCCGCCGTTCAAGCTCGGCAGCAAATGCAGTTCGACCCCCTCTGTACCCTGCCGCAGCTCGGCATGGACAGCCGCCAGATGGCTGTCATCGAGCACCAGATCGCAAGCCGCCGAGCGGCCGATAGTCACCGGCCAATGGCTGACCCTGTGCACCATCCGCACCTGTCCGTCGCGGCCAAGCCACTCGATTACCGAGGCTGCTTCCATGCGAAGCCCTCCAGGTAATGAGTGGCCAACTTCAGCGCATTCTCGAAACTGACCCCATGGGCGTCAAAACGGCCCAGCGCGCCCTCGGTCGGCGCGTCGACCGTCGTCACCAACACGGTCAGATCATGCAAGCCGGCCAATTTTCGATAGGCACGCAGGCAGACCACAGCGCGCAGCGGCAGTCCGGCGCGGTTGACGAAATCTTCCTTGCAAAAAGGCGCCGTGCGGTCCTTGTCCGCATGGCCGAGCGACTCGTTGCGGAAACTGCTCGAGTACTGTTTGGCAAAACGGGCGGCACCCAGACGCGATCCGTCATAGACCTCATGCGACATTTCCAGAAAACCGGTCTGGACCGCAGGGCTGACGAACAAGCCATGCTCCATCCGGCATTGCGAACGCTGGAAATCCAGGCCCTTGGCATCGGCTGCCGTGCCGCGTCCCCAACAGCGCATGAACTGTTCCTGCGGTACCGGAAGCAAATAGCGCGGATGCCCGGCAGCCCGCCAGGGCTGGGCGATAAAGCGTTCGGTCAACTCGGCCTGGTAGTCGAGCAACTGCTCGCGCAAACGCGGCCAGGCGGGGCTGTTCATCGGCTTGGCATCGCGGCTGCGCTCGAACAGCGCCTGGGCATAGCCGCCCGGCACCAGAAAACTCATCTGCTGGGCCATGAACATCGCCGACACGTTGACGCCGACAACCCGGCCTTCTTCGTCGAGCACCGGCCCGCCACTCATGCCGGCGTTGATGCTGCCCGAGTAATAGATCAAGGGGTCCAGGCTGCGCTCGACCAGGCCGTTGTAATTGCCCTCGACAACGGCAAAAGCGACGTCATGCGGGTTGCCCATCGAGTAGATCCGGTCGCCCTTGGCGAGTGGCCGCGATTGCGACCGAAAAGCCAAGGCGCCGCGCTGCTTCAAGCCCGCCGGTAACAGCCGCAGCAGGGCCAGATCACGCCGCAGGTCGAAATCCAGCAACTCAAGCTGCCCCTCCTGCCCGTCGGTGGTCGCATAGCGCAGTCGGTAGTTGTCGGGCTCAAGCGCGAATTGGCTGATCACATGGTAGTTGCTCAGCACATGGCCTTCAGCGCTGACCAGAAAGCCCGAGCCCACCGAAGCCTGGCTGTCCTGATGTTTGAGCAAGGTGCGGATCTGCAGCAACTGCCCGCGTGCACCTTCGTAGACGCGGCGCGCACTGACCGAAACCGGCGCGGTCGGCGCAGCCAAGGCCGGCAAGCATGCGCAGACCAGCAGCAGGGCCGCCAGCCAGCGCGAGAAAGGCCTCGCAGCGATGAAGGTGCCGGCTTTCAGCGCCGCACCGCGTCGGTGAACTGGACCTTGTTCGGCTGCCGCTCGGGCGAGAGCACAAAGTGATCGGGATGCTTCTTGAACAGCCTGGTCGAAGCTGCAGTCTTGGCCAGCAGGCCGCTCTGGCGCAATTGCAGCGCCGCCTCACCGAGCTCGACCTTGTCGCCGCCGCGCAAGCCGGGCACCGCCTGCAGGATGGCTTCGACCTCGGCCGACAGGCCGATCACTGGCGCTGCTGCTGGCTTGCGCGAACGCTTGCCTGCTGCCGGCCTGGCGGCTGGCTTG
>CANFIC010000333.1 GCA_947446685.1 Burkholderiales bacterium | reverse complement strand
GGTCTGCCAGCAGCGCGGCGCTGCGCTTCGTCGCGGATCTTGCGGTGCAGCTGCCGCAGCCCCTCGAAGACACCATAGTCGAGATAGCGTCGGTAAACGAAGGGTGTGACCAGCGAACGCAAGGCCAGCGCACGGCCGTTCTGGGTGCTTTCCATTGGCGCCACGACCCGGCTTTTCAGCCAGGCAAACCGTTCCCACTCACGACCCTGGACAAAGAAATATTCTTCCAGCATCGCCATGCTGACTGCGGCCGGACCCGAATTGCCGTTCGGCCGCAGCGCCAGATCGACGCGGAAGACCTGCCCGTCGTCGGTGACATCGCCGATCAGCGCGTAGAGCCGATGCGCGACCCGGCTGAAATATTCATGCGCGCTGATCGAAAGGCTGCCATCGGTCTGCCCATCTTCTTCGTAGACATAGATCAGGTCGATGTCGGATGACACATTCAATTCGCGGGCACCGAGCTTGCCCATGCCGACCACCCAGAAATCGATCACGGCGCCGGCCTGATTGCGGGCAATGCCCGAGCTAGCGTCCTGGTCAGCCCGGGCTTGCGCCAGCGCCAGGCATAAAGTGACTTCGGCCAGGTCGGTCATCACACCGGTGACTTCATGCATTTCGGCACAGGCCTCGATGTCGAGCAAAGCCAGGCGTTCAAGCACCAGATGCCGCGCAACCCGCAAGGCGCTGGCCAGCGACCGACCACCCGTTTGCAAGCGGGCAATCAAGGCTTCGATGGCGGTCCGATCCGGCAGGCCCGCCGGCAATAGCCCAAGCAGGTCGGCATAGCGGCGCCGCACGCGCTGGACAAATCGGCTGTACCCAGCATCCGCAATCGCCGGCAGTTTGGCATTTGAAGTTGGTTGAGCCTCGGTCATAGGTCGCTTCGCTGTGCTAGATTCGCTCCGACACCGCCGCGGAGAAACGCAACAGGCCGGCATATGCCAGGCCTGCGCCAAATCTCCGAACCGAGGTCATCGATTCACAATTTACTGGCTCCACGGCGAGCACCCCTCATCAACGTGCTTGCAACTGTTACTGCCGCCGTCCAACAATGGCTGAGAACACCGGCCCGCCTGCTCTGGCGGATGGGCCGCTGGGTGTTCGGCTTGCTGCTGCTTGCCTGGACGCTGGTTTTGCTGATATTGCTGGTCTTGCACGGGCTGATTCTGCCGCACATCGACGAATGGCGCCCGGCACTCGAACAGCAAGCCTCGCGCAGCCTGGGAATACAGCTGCGCATTGGCAGCATTGTGGTCAATACAGGGGCCTGGATTCCGGCGTTGGATCTGCGTGAAGTGCGCCTGCTGGACCCGCAGGGTCGCGAAACGCTGCGCTTGCCCGGGGTGAAGGCAGCGCTGTCGGTGCGCTCATTGCTGGCCTTTGAACTGCGCTTTTCCCAGCTCTTGATCGATGCGCCGCAACTCGAAGTCCGGCGCGATGCACAGGGTAAATTCTTTGTCGGTGGACTCAGCGTTGACGCCGCCGAGCAGGCCCAGACCAGCGGCTTGGCGGATGAAGTGGCTGACTGGCTGTTTTCGCAGCATGAACTGGTGATCCTGAACGGCCGCGTGCGCTGGATCGATGAGCTGCGAATTGCACCACCACTCGAGCTCTCCGACCTGAGCCTGGTGTTGCGCAATGGTTTGCGCCAACATGATCTGCGGCTTGACGCCACTCCCCCGCCCGACTGGGGCCAGCGCTTCAGCCTGCAGGGAAAATTCACCCAGAAGTTGCTGAAGCGGCCTGGTGATCTGAGCCAATGGACCGGGCAGTTTTATGCCAATCTGCCGCACACCGACCTGGGCCAATTGCGGCGCCATGTCGATCTGCCCTTTGAGCTCAGCGAGGGTGATGGTGCGCTGCGCGCTTGGCTTGATGTCAAGAACGGCAAGCCCGAGGGCGTGACGGTTGACATGGGGCTGCGCGCAGTCAAATTGCGTCTGAACCCGAGTGCGGAGATGCTCGACCTGGCGCATATCGAAGGCCGCTTGCAGTTGCAGAGGGACCCGCAGCGCTTGAAACTGCAGGCCACTCAACTCGGGTTCGTCAGCGGCGACGGCGTGGTCTGGCCACGCAGTGATTGGGATGTCCAGTTGCGGATTGCCGAGCCTTCGGGCAAGGAACTCGGTGCGGGTGTCGACGTCGGTCTGGACGGGAGGCAATACCGATTGCTCGGCGGTGAGTTCAGGGCACAGCGCCTTGATCTGGCGCTGATGGCGCAGATCGCGCAGCGCCTGCCGATCGGAGCCGAACCGCGCGCCGGGCTTGGCAAGCTGGCGCCACAAGGCCTGCTGACTGACTTGATCGCGGTCTGGGATGGACCGCTAGACGCGCCGCGCAGTTACCGGGTGAAGGCCAGGATCGATGGCTTGCGCGTTGCCAGCCTACCGGGCGCTGGACAGCATAGCTTGGGTCATCCTGGCGTGGCGGGTGTGGCGCTGCAACTCGATGCCACCGAGCATGGCGGTCAGGCACAACTTAGCATGTCGGATGGCGTGCTGGACTGGCCGGGGCTGCTCGAGCAAAGGCTGCTGCCCGTGCAGCGACTGGCGGCCAATCTGGATTGGCGCATCGAGCCGGGCAACAAGCAAATCGAGTTGAAGGTCAGTGGTTTGCAGTTCAGCAATGCCGATCTGCGTGGCGAATTCGATGCGGTCTGGCGCAGTGGTCGCAGTTCCCCAGGCAATCTGGATCTGACCGGGCGCATCGATCGCATCGTCGCCAGCAAGGTGCAAGGCTACCTCCCGCTGAGTCTTGGCGAGTCGGTTCACGTCTATCTGAAAGACGCGATCCGCAGCGGCGAGGTCCGCGCCGTTGCAATCAAGTTGCGCGGCGAACTGGCGGACTTTCCCTTCAACGCCGGGCATGCCGGACAGTTCAGGATCACGGCTCAGGCACGCGATGTGACGCTGGCCTATGTGCCGCCAACTGCCGGGCAGCCGCTGGCATGGCCGGTGCTGGAGCATATCGATGCCGAACTGCTGTTCGATCGCGGCAGCATGCAGATCCGCAATGGCCGGGCCAAGGTGCTGGGCTATGACTTGCTGGCGGTCAATGGCGGCATCAAGAATCTGCTCGAAAAGCCTGTGCTTGAAATCGATGGCAGCGGGCGTGGCCCGGCAGCCGAGTTGCTGCGTTTCATGAAGGCCTCGCCTGTGAATGAATGGACCGGTGCCGCGCTGGCCCAGTCCAGCAGCACCGGCCCGGCCCTGCTCAGCCTGGGGCTGCAGTTGCCGCTGGCCGATCTGAACAAGACTGCCGTCAAGGGCAGCGTGCAATTGCTCGGCAATGACCTGCGCATTCGCCCGGATGTGCCGCTGTTGGGCAATGCCCGTGGCAAGGTCTTGTTTGACCGCAATGGCGTGACGGTGCAGGCGGGCCAGGCCAAGCTGGTTGGCGGCGACGCCACTGTTGAAGGCGGCAGCCAACGTGATGGCAGTCTGCGCTTCATGGCGCAGGGCCTGGCCACGGCCGAAGGCCTGCGCCGCACACCGGAATTGGGGTTGGCTGCAAAGCTGGCCCAGGCGGCCAGCGGACAATCGACCTATAGGCTGCAATTGGGATTCGTGCAGGGGCAGACCGAGTACGCCCTGACGAGCAATCTGGCCGGCATCGCACTCGACCTGCCCGCGCCGCTGCGCAAGGAAGCCGAAAGCCTGCTGCCGCTACGCCTGCAATCGAGTTTGCAAGGCCTCGCGCGCGATGAGTTGCGCATCGATCTGGGCAATGCCTTGCATCTGCAGTACCAGCGCGATCTGAGCAGCGAGCCGGCGCGGGTGCTGCGCGGCGCCGTCAGCGTGCAAGAAAATTTGCCGCCCTTGCCGGCTTCCGGGGTGCAGTTCCAGGCCAATCTGGCCAGCGTCAATCTGGATGACTGGTCAACTGCGGCGCAGCGATTTTTCGGCGGGGAAACGCTCGACAGCGGCTATGCACCGAACCAGATCGCCTTGCGGGCGCAAAGCCTGCAGTTGTCCGGTCGGCCTCTGACCCAGGTGGTCGCCGGCATCACGCGAGCACCCGAACCAGGCAATTGGCGCATCACGCTCGATGCACAACAGTTGAGCGGTTACCTGGAATGGCGCGCTGCGACCGCGACCAATGCCGGGCGTGTCTATGCGCGATTGGCAAGGCTGGCCTTGCCCAAACAGGATGCCGACTCGGTCAGCCAATTGCTGGAGAGTCAACCGGTCAACGTTCCGGCGCTGGACATCGTGATCGACGATTTCGAATTGCGCGGCAAGCATCTCGGGCGCTTGGAAGTGGAAGCTCAAGCCAGCGGTGCGGCGCGCGACTGGCGGCTGTCCAGGCTGCAGTTGAAGAATGCCGACGCCGTCCTGAATGCCACCGGCAATTGGGCGAGCGAGACAGGAGTCGGCTCGCGCCGCACCAAGCTTGATTGGAAGCTCGATGTGGCAGACG
>CANFIC010000332.1 GCA_947446685.1 Burkholderiales bacterium | reverse complement strand
TCGCTGGTGTAGCGGATGGTGCCGCGCAGGGTTCGATGCTTCAAAGGGGAATGCTCCTGTGTCCGCTGTCGCGGCAATTGATCCGGTTTGACGAAACTTGTCCGGACATATTGTGCTTCAAATTTGCGGTTTTTGCACGCTTGATCTGGGCTGAAAATTCGCCTTGCGCCGCTGCAGAAAGGCCTCTGCACCCTCAAAGAAATCGGCGCCACTGAAGGCTTGCTCGAAAGCCGCTCGTACTTGAGTTTCGCTTGCTGCGCCGTTGCCGCTCAGCAGTCCGAGCGTCGCGTTGATGCCTGTCATCGAGGTCGGCGATTGCTGCAGCAGATCGGCCAGCCAGGCATTGGCGGTGGCCTCGAGCTGATCCGGTTCAACCAGCGCATCGAGCACGCCCCAGCTTGCAGCGGTCGCGGCATCGAGTTGCTCGCCCCGCATCAGCAAGCGGCGCGTCTTGGCTGCGCCGAGCAGCCCGACCAGGCGCCGACTGTCCTCGATGCTGTAGACCAGGCCCAGCTTGGCCGGCGTGATGGCGAAACTGCTGCGAGTGCTGCCGATGCGGAAGTCACAGGCGGCGGCCAGGCCGAAGCCGCCCCCGAAACAGGGCCCGTCGATCATGGCCATTGTTGGCAGCGGCAGCCGCTCCAGCGCCAATTGCGCTGCGGCCACAAGCGCATTGTTGGCCGCCATCGCCGCCGGGTCGCGCAACAGGACTGTCAACTCCTTGATGTCGGCACCAGCGCAAAAAGCGCCCGCCTCGCCCGCCAGCAGTAGCGCAAGCGGCGCCGCTTCACCGCCGGCTTGATGCTCGGCAGTCAGTTGCAAAAAGCATTGGTGCAGTTCGCGCCACATCGCCAAGGTCAGCGCGTTCTTTTTTTCCGCCCGGCGTAGCGTCAACCGCACCAGACCCTGTTGGCGAATCACCTCGATCATCTCCGGCCCCTGCATCGGCGTTTAGCAGGCCGTAGGATAGACTGCAATTGTTGTCCGTACAAGTCGGGATTTTTCATGTCAGATGTTTGCAACTGCGGGCCGCTGCGGCATGCCACCTTGATCGTCGCTGATGCGCAGGTCATGGTGCAGGCCTATGCCGCGCTTGGCCTGGTCGTGGTTGAGCGTTCGGTAATTGGTGACGAGCAGGCCCAGGCCTGGGGACAAGCGCAGCTGGCAGGTCTGGGCGTGACCTGGCTGGCGCCGGTGGGTGCTGCACCCTTGCTGCGCCTGATCGAGTTGCCCGGTACGCTGCCAAGGCCGACCCGGTTTTCGCATGGCTGGCTGGCGCTCGAGTTGCTGGTGCGCGATGTCGATGCGCTGGCGCCGCGTTTGGCAGGCAGCGCCTTCCGGATCGTCGGCGCGCCGGCCGATCTGGCGTTCAGCCCCAGCATCCGCGCGATGCAGGTCACCGGGCCAGCCGGAGAAATGCTCTATCTGACGCAAGTGAAGTTGCCGGTGCCACCGTTTGACCTGCCCTTGTCCGCCGATCTGCCAGACACGCAGGATCTGGGGGCCTTGTTCATCGCGGTGATGTCGGTGCCCTCACGCGCTGCGCTGCTGCAGGCCTGCGCAGCCATGGCGCCGCGCTCGACCTTGCAGTTCGACACGCGTGTGACCGTGCTGAACCAGGCGCTGGCGCGCCCCACCGATCATGTCTGGCCGGTGGCCACGCTGCAGTGGAATGGAGCCAGCTTGTTCGAGATCGACGAAGTGATCGACCCCGCAGTGACGACACCGCCAGCTGGACAATTGCCTGAGGGCCTGGCCTGGGTCAGCATGGACGCTGCGGGCGATGGCCGTTTGCAGGAACTGGCGCCGGGCGTCTGGCTGGAGCGGCTCATAACAAGGCCAGCGAAAGACCCGGCCACAGGATGACCACCAGCAGGCCCAGCAGCAGCAGTCCGATGAAGGGCGCGACGGCGCGGCAGCATTCGGCAAAACTCGCCTTGAAGGCCACCGCAGCGACGATCAGGTTCAGGCCCATCGGCGGCGTCAGGTAACCGATTTCGAGGTTGACCAGCATGATCATGCCGAAGTGCACCGGGTCCATGCCCATCGCCTTGGCCATCGGCAAGAGCAAGGGCGACAGGATCAGGATGGCCGAGCCGATGTCGATCAGGCAGCCGACCGCCAGCAGCAGCAGGTTGACCATGACCAGAAAGCTCGTCTTGTCGGTCACGAATCCGGCGAGCCATTGCGCGCCCAGTTCCGGCAGATGCTTCTCGGCCATGAAGACATTGATGCTGATCGCCATGATCAACATCGGAAACAGCGAACCCGACATCCTGACGGTCTCCTGGGTGATCCTGAACAGCCCTTTCAGACTCAGTTGGCGGTGCACGAGGATGTCGACGATGACGGCATAAAAGAGCGCCACCACAGCCGATTCGGTGGCGGTGAAATAGCCGCTGTAGATGCCGCCCAGAATGATCACCGGCACCATCAGGGCAAAGATGCCGCTGCCGAGCGCGGCACGGATTTCCTGCCAGTCCCAATGCGCGGCTTGCCGCAGTTTGCGGTTCTTCACGACAGCATAGATGGCCAGGATCGAAGCCAGCATCAGTCCGGGCATGACGCCGGCCTTGAACAGGTCGGTGATCGATACCGTGGTCATGATGCCGTAGAGAATCATCGGGATCGACGGCGGAATGATGATGCCCAATGTCCCTGCAGCACAGAGCAGACCGAGCGAAAAGTTGCGCTGATAGCCGGCATTCAAGAGCGCCGGGAACAGCACGCCGCCAACGGCCAGCATGGTGACGGTGGACGAGCCCGAGATGGCGGCAAAAAGCGCACAGGAGAGCACGGCCGCCAGGGCCAGTCCGCCGGGGATCGGCGCGGTCAAGGCCGACATCACGCGGATCAAGCGGGCGGCGATGCTGCCTTGTGCCATCACATTGCCTGCCAGCACATAAAGCGGTATTGCGAGAAAGACTTCGCTGCGTGCGTTCTGCCAGACATCGAGTGCCGTGTTGCCGATCTCACCCTGACTGCCGAAGTAATACAGCCAGGCTGAAGACAGGCCCAGCACCACGACCATGTTCTGCCGCAGCCACAGCAGCAGCGGCACCAGCAGCAGTAAACCCAGTATCGGCAGGCTGCTCATCGGTGACCCCGTTCGGCCTGCGAGGGTTCGTCGGCGTTGCCGGTCGGCGCGTACGCCTTCAACTGCAATTCACTGGGTGCGGAGTTTTCACCGCCGGCGATGTCCGGCCGCAGCGCGGGCCAGACCGCATAGATGCTGTGGCGTAGCGAAGCCAGGGCAAATGCAGCCAGCAAGAAACCCTGGAAGGGCCAGACCTGCCATTGCAGCACCGGGTCGGTTTCCTGCAGGTCGATGCTCTGCTGCAACATGCGGTAGCACAGCAGGGCGGCGCCGATGCAGAAGAGCGCGAAACCTGCGTCGGTCAGGCGGTCAAGGCCGGCATCGAACTTCCTGGGGGCCAATCTGTCCATGAACTTCGGCCGCAGATGCTGGCCGCTTGCCGAAGCGATGCCGATGCCGATGAAAGAGATGAAAACATTGGCATAGACCGCGATCGGCGTGGCCCAGATCTTGCCGCTGCCCAGCAATTCGCGGCCCAGAATATCCGCGCCAAGCACCAGCACCATCACCAGGAAGGCCAGCGTCGTCGTCAACTGTTCAAGTATCAGCAGACGGGCGAGTATTGTTCGCGCCAGCTTCATGCGGCCCGCCAAGTGCCGGCCTTCATTTGGCGGTTTCAATATTCTTGGCGATGTCGTCGCGGATGGTCCTGGCCTGCGCACCCAGTCCGTTCAAGATTTCGTCAGCAGCTTTTTTGCCGGCGAGTTGCCATTGCGCCATTTCCTGCGGATCCGGACGCAGCAGGTTGACTCCACGTGACTTGGCATCGACAAGGAACTGCTCGTTCACCGCCCTTGTGGCGAGGGCCTGTTCGCGTGCGTTCCAGCCGTTCTGCACGGCAGTCTGCTGGGCGGGACTGAGTTTGTCGAACCAGTTCTTGTTGCACATGATGGTGCCGGAATCGAAGGCATGGCCGGTCAGCGTGTAGTGCGGGGCAGACTTGGCGATGAAACCGCTGTAATTGACGATACCCGACTCACCGCCCTTGATCAGGCCGGTCTGCAAACCCGGCACCGCCTCGGAGATCGGCAGCACCACCGGCTCAGCCCCGACCGACTTGATCCAGGTCTGTGACGCACGCGACTGGGTTGCGCGCATTTTCAGGCCCTTGAGATCGGCGGGTGTTCTGAACGGTTGAACGCTGTAGCTATGGGTGAAACCGACCTCGACGAACTGCAGCATCGCCAGACCCTTGGCAGCAAACAGCTTGCGGTAGGTGTCGGTCAAGCGCTTGTCATAAGCCTGGTCGACTTCCTTGAACGATGCAAACAGATAGGGCAGTTGCAGCACCGCCACCTCGGGCAGGATCGTTGCCGAACCCTGCAGC
>CANFIC010000331.1 GCA_947446685.1 Burkholderiales bacterium | reverse complement strand
GCGGCCTGGGTGATCGCGGTGAAATCGCCGAAGGTTTGCGTGCGGATCTGCTGCGAGTGCGCGAAGTTGCCGGTTTGCCGGTCGTCTGCGCGGTCTATGCCAAAGGGCTGCGGGTTGCCTGAGCGTCTGGCTCAGAGGCTGCCGATGGTGACCTTGGCCGAAGTGGTCGGCGCAGTTTGATCGCTGGTCATCTGCTCCGACGGGGCGTCGTTCACCTCGGTCGCAACGGCATTGCCTTGCGCGGTTATCGATTCAGTCGGAAAGCTGTGAACCATGGCGGCGGCGCTGACGAACACCAGCGTGCAGATGGAATATTTGATGATAAGCAGTCGATCGTCCATGACAATGATATTTTTTTTGATTTCTGATTATAGCTCTACATATGTAGGTTTTGTAGGGTTTTTACTGAAGCTACGGACTTGAGCCTCGAACCCGTGCGGGCACCGACGGTCCTTACGAACAGGGCGAGCGTAGCCATACGATCGACCTGGTCGAGCTATTCGCCGGTGTCAAGGCGCTAAAGCCACGCGGTTGTTGACTGAAATCGATCAGTGGCGACCTGGCAAGCTAGACGCTGCTGGTTTCGAAGTCGATCTTGAGCGCTGCTCTGGCAGGCACGAGCCCTATCCATGTCTGACTGTTTGGCCTGCTGCGCGATGCAGTCGGTGCCAACTACGCCGGCGTTACCTGTTGAAGGTGACCTGTCTTGCGCACGCTAGCGCGGCCCCGGGCGGTCTGCGGCGTTGCATTTATTGCTAATAGCACGCGCTATTGGCCGCAAAATGCGCCTTGCATCCCATCCTGGTCCGCACTGCAAACATCCGCGTTGAGTTATGCAGAGCATCCCTTGGCGTGCTGCGCGGCGATGTCGACGGCAGTTATGCCGGCGCTACCGGTGCGCTGGACCTTGATACCGATGCCGCCCATGCCAACTATTTCACCCTGCTGCTGGCAACGCACAAGGAATTGAGCCCGGCGCAGTTCGGGATTTATTTCCCATGAAATCTCCCCGCATTGCGCTGCGCTGCGTGGCGGGCTACAGGAGCCGACGCGGGCCAGGGCGCGATGAGCGAGCCCATATGATGGACGGATGGCAAGTTTGAAAATTCTCTTCGTTCATCAGAATTTTCCGGGTCAGTTCCGGCAGCTCGCTCCAGCGCTGCTGGCGGCCGGGCATGAGGTGCATGCGCTTTCGATCGCTGACTATGGCGTGCCAGGTGTCAAACTGCACCGCTACAGCGTGAACGCTGCCGATGCGGCCGCAGTGCCTCATCCCTGGCTGCGCGACACCCAGGCCAAGGTGCTGCGCGCGCAAGCCGCCATGCAGGCCATGGCTGCGCTCGAACAGCAGGGCTTCATGCCGGATCTGGTCATCGCCAATCCGGGTTGGGGCGAGACCTTGTGCGTCAAGGATGTCTGGCCGGTCACAAAGCTGTTGTGCCTGATGGAGTTCTTTTATGCCGCCCATGGGCTGGATATGGGTTTTGACCCTGAGTTCGCAACATCCAGCCTTGACGACAACGGGCGGCTGCGGATGAAGAACGTGATGTTGCTCGAAGCGCTGCTGACGATGGACGCGGGCGTGGCCCCGACGAAATGGCAGTTCGACAGCCTGCCGGCCATCATGAGCCCCAAGGTCAGCGTGATTTTTGACGGCATCGATACCGACTTGATCAAACCCGACGCTGGCGCCAGCATCCGCCTGGGCAGTGGTTTGACGCTGCGCGCCGGCGACCCGGTGGTGACTTATGTTTCCCGCAACCTCGAGCCTTACCGGGGCTTTCATGTCTTCATGCGTGCGCTGCCCGAGTTGCTGCGGCGTCGCCCCGAGGCTCATGTGGTGATCGTGGGCGGCGACTCGGTCAGCTATGGCGCAATGCCAGCAGGCGGCGGGGGCTGGAAACGCAAGATGCTGGAGGAATTGCAAGGGCAACTCGATTTCAAGCGGATTCACTTTGTTGGCAAGGTGGCTTACAGCCTTTATCTGCAGTTGCTGCAGGTGTCGGCCGTGCATTGCTACCTCACTTACCCATTCGTGCTGTCCTGGAGTTGCATCGAGGCAATGTCTGCCGGTTGCCATGTGGTCGGCAGCCGAACCGGACCGGTGCAGGAATTCATCGAATCAGGCCACAACGGCACGCTGGTCGATTTTTTTGATGTGGCGGCGATTGCCGATGCGCTTGTGAGCGGCGTGGACAAACGCGCTGAGAGACAAGCGCTGCGCCAGCGGGCGCGGGAAGCGGCGATCGAGCGTTGCGACTTCCGGCGCGTTGCGCTGCCGGGCTATCAGGCCTTGATCGAGGAGCTTTGCGATGGCGGCAGAACGTAAGCTGCACAGGAATTTATTAATTATTTTTTTGATATGCATCCTGAATAGCCAGTAAACTATTGAAAACATGAATTTAAAATAGAATTCTGCCGAATGAGCATGCCCAATTGCCGGCTTGGCAAGGTAGAGTTCACTACGTATTTTTTGCACGCAGGCCGATGGCCGCACAACTTTTGGAAATGATCAAATGAGCAATCACAGCGATTCCAAGCAAGTCACCGTCAATGGCCAGGTCAGCGAGACCGGTGCAACGAGCCCTGCGCTGAGAATTCGCCGGCGCCTCGAGGGACAAAAGGCGAACGATGCCTTGCTCAGCCCGATGGCGTTGATGGCGCTTGGGCTTGCCGGTGCGGCCAGCGTCAATGCGCAGACCGTCTCTAGCGATGACAGCGCCGAGAATGCTGATCGGCTCCAAGCGATGGTGCCTGGGCTCGAAGAGCAAGTTGTGATTGCAACAGATGAGGTGGCCGCTGCGGATGCGCCGGTTTCAGCCGAGTCGCAAGAGCTCGTCGCAACGGCCAACGATGGCGCCGAAGCAGCAATGCCGGCCCTGGCCGATTCCGATCTTCTGCCAATCGACTTTGCTGCCCAGGTGAATCAACTGGCTGTGACTGTTGCCGCTGAGGCTTATGCGCCGGTCTTGATGGCGGACGCCTCAGTTGCGCCTTACGCAGCGGCCGAGCCGGCAGCGGCATCAGCTGCCGCGGCAGCACCTGCAGTCGCCGCCGAGAGCGGCATTTCGTGGGCCATGATCGCAGCTGGTGCGGCAGGGTTGGTCGGGGTGGCTGCCGCAGCCTCTTCGTCCTCCAAAGACACAACGCCGCCAGTCGCACCTGGGCTGGCCCTGGCTACCGATACCGGCAGCAGCACCAGCGACGGCATCACCAAGACTGGCACGATCAATGTGACCGGCCTGGAAGTCGGCGCAACCTGGGCCTACAGCAAGGATTCAGGCAGCACCTGGACAACAGGTACCGGCACCACCTTCACGCTGACTGACGGAACTTACGCAGCCAGCGCCATCCAGGTGCGCCAGACTGACACCGCCGGTAACGTCAGCCTGACGACTGGCAAGAACGCTGCGGCGATCACGATCGACAACGTCATCGCCGCAACCACGGTGGCCTTGCTCAACGATACCGGCAGCTTGGCGACTGACAAGATTACCAATAGTGCGCTGTTGAGCCTGAACACGGCAGCTTCTGATGTCACCCGCACTTACAGCGTCGACGGCGGCACGGCCAGCAGCACTTATGCCGCGCCGACAACTGATGGTAGCCACACTGTCGTCGTCACCGATACCGACACCGCCGGCAATACCTCGACGGCCAGCCTGACCTTTACGCTTGACAAGACGATCGCCAAGCCGACCGCGGATTTGAGCAACGATACCGGCAGCTCGCTCACCGACAAGATCACCAGCAGCGCACTGTTGACCCTGAGCGCCACGGCCAGCGATGTCACGCGAACTTACAGCGTCGACAGCGGTGCGGCCAGCGGCACTTACGCCGCGCCGACCGTCAACGGCAGCCATACCGTGATCGTCACTGACACCGATACCGCCGGCAATACCGCCAGCAGCACGGCCTTGACGTTCACGCTCGACACTGCGGCAACGACTGCGGCGGTCACCCGAGTGGGCACGACTGCGTTGGCCCTGAACGCATCGGGCAGCCTGACGATCACTTTCAACGAAAAAGTCACCGGCTTCACCGCCGCTGATCTGGTCGACACCAAGGGTGGCACATTCGCCAATCTGGCGACCGCAGATGGCGGAACGACCTGGACGGTGGACTTCACACCGAACCCTGACAAACTCGGCCCGGCGTCGATCACGGTGCTCAATGCGAGCTATACCGACATTGCCGGCAACAGCGGCAGCGCCAGCGCAGCCTTGTCGGTCAGCTATTTTGCCAACACCACGGCCACTGACGGCTATGTCAGCGGCGCCAACGTCTACCTCGACATCGACAAAAGCGGCACCGTCACTTCGGGCGACACGCTGGTCGGCACAACCCTGGCCAACGGTTCGGTCTCGGTCGCCTTGAGCGCTGGTCAGGATGCTTACGACCTGTTGGCAAGCGGCGGTACTGATATTTCCACCGGCCTGGCTTTTGGCGGTCTGCT
>CANFIC010000330.1 GCA_947446685.1 Burkholderiales bacterium | reverse complement strand
TGGTGCCAGACCCTGCCGGGCGGCCGCGCTTGGCCCCGGCCTTGGCCACGCCCGCCTGCATCTCCAGCCGCCCTAGCGGTCGCTCGTCTTCATCCTGGCCGTCCCAGACGAAGTTCTCGTCGGGCGGCACAGCACGCAGTGCCGCCAGCACCTCATCACGCTTCATCGCATTCGTTTTTGAGCCAGGCATCGTAGACCTCACGTTCTTCATGGCTTGCACGGCGAAAACTGATCACGCGCGTCGAGCCGGTAGCGCGAATCGAGAACCTCACCGGCGTCGGCAAAGTCCAAGCCATGCTTGCGCAGATTGGCAAGCCGCTTCGCTTCATCCCAGCTTAACCGGATTCTCATCGGCTTAATTGTAGATGCAAAAACACGAAATCATCGGTTTTGCAGACACCAGCGGATGGGCGGTCACCAGCGCTCACCCTTGCCTGGCAGCGCTGGACTACCGATGCCCCGCGCCGCTTCGGCGCCCAGTAACCGCCCACCGCCGCCGTCGCCCCGCTGGCCCCACATGCGGCGCAGCAGCGCTTCGAAATTCGCCACATAAGCGTCAATATCGCACAGCGACGAGGCCAGCATCTGCGCCCGCAAGGCCGGCCGGCCGGCGCGCAGCGTCATGCGGGTCTGGGCCAGGGCCACCGCCGCGGCCACATAGCCGGCCTCGTCGGCGGCCACCCAGTCGGGCCGGCCCAGCGTGGCCATGAAGCTCGCGCCCATGCGCGAGACGAAGTTGCCGCCGGCCAGCGCCACCACCGGCACGCCCATCCACAGCGCCTGCAGCGTGGTGGTGCCGCCGTTGTAGGGCGTGGGGTCGAGCGCGATGTCGATCTCGCCATAGTCCTGCATCATCTCGGCCAACCCGCTCGGGCCGCGCAACCTCAGCCGCTCGGGCGCGATGCCCTGGGCCGCGAACAGCCCGGCAAAGCGCGCTTGCACCTCGACATCGGCCAGCGACGGCGCCTTCAGCAGCAGCTGCGAGCCCGGCACCGCCTGCAGCACACGGGCCCACAGCGCGATGGTTCGCGGCGTCAGCTTCATCGCGTTGTTGAACGAGCCGAACACCAAGGCGGCATCCGGGTGGCGCGGCGCCGGCAGCGGGTAGTCGTCGACCGGGGCCCAGCAGAACACACTGCCGGGCAGCTGGGCGATGCCCTCGCTGAACAAGTGGCCGTGCGCGGCCGGGCTGACCACCGCGTCGCCGATCAGCCAGTCGATCGCCGACAAGCCGGTCGAATGCGGGTAGCCCAGAAACGTCGCTTGCACCGGTGCGGCGCGCAGCGCAAACAGGCCCAGCCGGTGGGTCGAGGTGTGGCCGCCCAGGTCGATCAAGACCTGCACGCCGTCGGCCACGATCGTCTGCTGCAGCGCTGCGTCGTCGAGTGCGGCCGCCTCCACCCAGCGCGCCGCGCAGGCTTGCGCCTGGCGGGTGTACTCGTCGTGCATCGTGCCGGTGTGATAGACGCAGACCTCGACGCGGGCCGCATCGAGCCGCTGCAACACCGGCAGCATGAAGATATTGACCGGGTGTTGGCGGTGCAGGTCGCCGGTGACCAGGCCGATGCGCAGACGCCCGGTCTGGCCGAACCTCGAATTGGCGAAAGCGGTCTTGGTCTGCACCGCTGCCTCGATCGGCGCGCATAAGCTGCGGTGCAGCTCGGCCACCTCGGCCGGAGCCAGGCTGTCGTTGTAAAGCGAGGTCATCGCGATGCTCGAGGCCAGCCGCGAGAGCGGATCGCCGCCGGCCGCGTAAGCCGTTTGCAGCGTCACCAGATGGCCGGCGGCGTCACCGATGCGGCCTTGCAACCCGGCGGCCACCAGCCTGGCCTCGGCGTGATCGGGGGCGATCGCCTGCAGCCGGGCCAGCGTGGCGCGGCAATCGGCCAGCCGGTAGACCTCGGACTCGATCCTGGCCAGCGCCAGCAAGCCGTCCACGCTGTCGGGGCGGATCGCCAGCGCCTTGTTGAGCAACTCGATCGCCTCCTGCCAGTAGTTGTGGCGGTAGACCCGGGCGGCCAGCGTGCGCAAAAAATCCGGGTTGCTCGACTGCCCTGCCCGCGCAAACGCCTTCTCGGCCGCCGCGGCATTGCCGATCCGCAGCAGCGCCTCGCCCAGGAACATCATCGAGCCATGGCGCAGCGGGCGGATGTCGAGCAGGCCCGCCAGCGCCGTCACCGCGCCCTGTGCATCACCGGCGTTGAGCCGCCAAACGCCCAGCCAATGCAGCGATTCGCCGGCCAGCGGCTCCAGCGCACGGGCCTGGGCGATCAGCGAGACCGCAGCAGCAGCAGCAGCAGCAGCAGCAGCGCCACCCATCTCGCGCAGCCGCGCCAGGTAAAGCGCGCTCAGCCAATCGCCGGGTTCTTGTTGCAGCCAGGCGTCAAAGCGCTGGGCCAGCATGTCGGCATCGTCCAGCGCCGGCCGGCCCAGCAGCGCGTCACCCAGGGCGGCGTCCTGCCAGCGCGGGATGTTCAAAGCCTGCAGCGAACCCAGCAGGCCCGCATCCAGGCGCAGCGCCTGGCGCGCGCTGTAGCCGGCCTGCCAGGGCAGATCGGCCTTGGCATAGCAGCGCGCCAGCTCCCGCCAGGGCAAGGCCTGCGTGGGGGTGGCGGCGACCTGGCGCCACAGCGCGGACAAAGATGGGTGCTGAATCAAGTCATGCCCCTGTCACGGCAATGTCGAGGTTTGAGGGTTGTTGCCTGCCGACCCGCTCGAGGGATCGGCCCCATACAGGTAATCGCCCCAGCGTGGCCCGGTGATCGCCTGCCAGGCCGCCAGCAGCTCTTGCTCGAAGCGGGCCTGGGAATAGCTCGCTGCGGTGGCCAGGCCGGCGTCGATGCGCCGCTGCGCCGCGTCGCCGTCGCCGACCCAATCGTCCAGCAAGGCCGCCAATGCGTCGGCAAAGCCCTCGTGGTCGCCCTCGGCCACCCACAGCCCGTTGTCGGCGCTGGCATAGTCGCGCCCGCCATGGCCGTCGAAACCGCCCACCAGGCAGCCCGAGGCCATCGCCTCCAGCGGCGGCAGGCCCAAGCCTTCGAGGTAGGAAAAACTCGCAAACAGCGCCGATTCGGCCAGCACCGCCGCGCAGGCCGGGCGCGACATCCCGGCGATCGGCACCCAGGGCAAGGCTGCCCATTGCGGATGGCGCTGGCGCAGCAGCGCCTGCACCACTGGCGCCTCCTTGGGCCGCTTGTCAGGCATATAGGCCAGCTGCAACCGCTTGGCCATGCCGGCGCGCCGGAACACCGGGTGCACAAAGGGCGTGACCACCTGGTAGTCCAGCGCCGCACCCATGCTCTGCATCAAGTCGCGGGCGAAATGGCTGCAGCTCAGGCCCGCGCTGAGGCCCGCCGCATTGAGCTGGGCTATCGAATCAAAGCCCCGAAAACTCAGGAACGGGCCCTGGGTGTGGATCACCCGCCGGCAGGGCTGGCCAGCAAAATGGGCAAAGGCCTCGCGGTAGAACTCGGGGATCACCACGATGTCGTCGGCACCAAAGCGCCGGCCGGCCGCCAACACCTCCAGCGGCAGGCCGGCCTGCGCCGCCTCGCCGGCCTGCGGCGTGGCATTGACCAGCGCCACCGCCCGCACGCCGGCCTGATGCAGCGACGCCACCTGCTGCAGATTCACCCACTCGCCGCCGGTGCGAGCCGGCAAAAAGCAGATGTAAAAGATCGTCGGCAGCCCCATCAAATACCCTGGTCGGCCATGCCATCAGCCCAGCGGCGGGGGCAAGGCGTGGTTGACCAGCAGCTGCGCATACAGGCCCTGGTTGTAGACGTCGTAGGTGATGCCGCTGTTCGTTACCGTGCCCACGCTGGTCCAGCCCGTCAGGTCGACGGTGTCGCCCGCATTGCCGTCGATCACCAGCTGGTGGCGCATCTCGGGATTGGCGCCGTTCGCGCCGCCCGCGGCCAGGTTGTAAGTGCCGTCTGCCCAGCCATTGGCGTTGTTGAAGCTGTTCATGCCGGCCATGTCCAGCACATCCTTCAGCGCCAGCTTCAGCGTGTTGTTGCCGCTGCCGGTCAGGTCGATACGCTCGATGCTGGCCAGGCGCGAGGCGCTGCCGCCCTGGTTGGCGATCGCCGTCAGGTCGAGCGTGATGCCCGCGCCGTCGAGCACCAGCGTGTCGGTGCCGGCCCCGCCGTCAATACGCGCCAGCTGCTCACTGTTGCCGCCGGCGCCAAAAGCCGCTTGCAACGCCGTGACATTGCTGGCCTTGATCACGATGCGGTCATCCCCCGCTCCGCCCATCAGCACATCGGCACCGCCAAAGCCGGTCAAAGTGTCGGCTCCGGCGCCGCCGACCAGGGTCTGGCCTGCGGCAGTTCCGGTCAGGCTGTCGTCGCCCGCCGTGCCGAGCTGATCGACCACGGTCTGGCTGAAGGTGCCCGTGGTGCCGCCGAAGATCACATAGCTGCGGCCGGCGCTGCTGCCGGCGGCGGGGTCGCTCTGC
>CANFIC010000329.1 GCA_947446685.1 Burkholderiales bacterium | reverse complement strand
CTCCACAGACCGAACATCAGCCGCTTCGCGTGCCCCGGGTAGGCCTTCTTGATTGAAATTACTGCTAACCGGTAGCTGCAGCCTTCGGGCGGCAGATAGAAGTCGACGATTTCAGTGAATTGCTTTTGCAAGATCGGCACAAACACTTCATTCAATGCCACGCCGAGGATGGCCGGTTCATCGGGCGGCTTGTCTGTGTAGGTCGAGTGGTAAATCGGATCGGGCCGCTGCGTCAGCCGCTGTACCTCGAACACCGGAAACCAGTCCTGCTCGTTGTAATAGCCGGTATGGTCGCCGAACGGCCCTTCCAGCGCGTGCAGATAGCCGCCCTTCTCTTTCAGCGCGATGCCGTCTTCACTGAAACCGCTGTAACCTCTGGCAGCGACCGGAATATGACCTTCAAGGACGATTTCGGCATTCGCTGGCACTTGCAGCATCAAGCCGTCCTCGCCAACGCCGCTGTCCACCAGTTCGGTGCGCGAGCCGCGCAGCAAACCGGCAAACTGGTATTCGGACAGGCTGTCGGGTACCGGCGTGACCGCGCCGAGAATCGTCGCCGGGTCGGCGCCCAAAGCCACCGCGATCGGAAACGGCTGACCCGGATTGGCCAGCGCGAAGTCCCGGAAGTCCAGCGCACCGCCGCGATGTGCCAACCAGCGCATGATCAGCTGCTTCTTGCCGATCACCTGCTGGCGATAGATGCCCAGGTTCTGCCGCAGCTTCGGCGTCGGAATGCTCTGCGGGCCACGGGTGATCACCAGGCCCCAGGTCAACAGCGGCCCGACATCACCCGGCCAGCAATGCTGGATCGGCAGCCTTTTCAAGTCGACATCGCTACCGGCAAAGACTTCCTCCTGGCAAGCGCCGCGGCCGATGACCTTGGGTTTCATGTCCCATAGCGACTTCAGCATATGCAGCAGGCGCCCGGTGTCCTTCAGGCCTCTGGGTGGCTCGGGCTCTTTCAGGCTGGCGAGCAAATGCCCGACATCGCGCAATTCCTGCAAGCTTTGAGCGCCCATTCCCAGCGCAACGCGCCTTGTCGTGCCGAATAGATTGGTCAACGCCGGCGTGCTGTAACCGGTCGGGTTTTCAAACAGAAGCGCCGGCCCTTCGGCGCGCAACACGCGGTCACTGAGAGCCGTCATCTCGAGCCGGGGCGAGACCGGTTGCTGGATGCGTTTCAGCTCGCCAAGGCCCTCGAGCCCGATGATGAACTCACGCAAATCTCGATATTTCATACCAAAAAGTTATTTTAAATTCGATTGATATGCTTGACTCGACCATTTTCACCCATAGAATCCGCTTTCCTTGATGATTCAGGGTAAACCCGTGTCTTTGCCAATTGTCGGCTTTGACGCTTCGCTGCTCAGGGCAACGGCTTGGAGCCTGCCTGTTGCGGCGATTCGCTGGCTTGCTTTGCCGGCCCATTATCACTGCCATGTCGAATGTCCGGGATGCATCTGGCCCCGGTTGTTTTCATGGCAAGGAAGAAAGGTCTCCGTTGACAGCGCGTGAAAATCTGCTCTCCCTGGCCCGCAGCACTTATGCTGCCGCCTCACTTTTTGTACGAGACATCGGCCAAGGCTTGCTGGTCGTTAGCCATAACAGTCTGGCCCTGGTCGGTCTGGCCGCTGTGACGATCCTGCTTACTTTCACGAGTCAGACGGGCTTTCGCCATACCCTTGAGGGCCAAGCCCTCGGATGGCTCCATGCCCGCCAGGAAGCGCGCGCCGAAGCCGAAGGCGACACGCTTTATGGCAACAGCGAACCCGAAGCGGTGACGCGAGCCACGGCTGTCAATCCGAAGGACCTGCCACGCCAGCAAGCCGCAGTCGCCACCTGGCTGGCACATCGCTACAAAGTAGCGCCAGAGCCGATCAGCCGCTTGGTTCAGGAAGCCTGGGCCGTGGGGCAGCGCGCGAAGGTTGAACCGACCTTGATTCTGGCCATCATGGCGATCGAATCGGGCTTCAATCCATTCGCTCAAAGCTCGGTCGGGGCACAGGGCCTGATGCAGGTATTGACACGTGTGCATGATGCCAAATATGAAGCCTTCGGCGGCAATCTGGCGGCCTTCGACCCGATCACCAACCTTCGCGTCGGCGTGCAGATCCTGAAGGAATGCATCCAGCGCGCCGGCAGCACCGAAGAAGGCCTGCGCTTTTATGTCGGCGCCGCCAATCGGCTTGACGATTCAGGCTATGCGCAGCGTGTGCTGGCCGAGCATGAGCAGATGAAAATGATCGCATCGGGTCGCCAATTGCCGAGCCAGATGCCGACAGCAGGCTCGGCCAAGCTCCTGAATCAAGCGGCCAGCCAGCCGGACGCCGACAAGCAGCGTATCGCCCTACTGCGGTAGAAATCCCTTCGCCCGTTACAATCACCGCTTCGCGCGACTGGCGATCAGGGCTGTACGCAGCCCCAAGGTGGAGGACCACCGGGAAGCGCGAACGGCTATTGATATTGACAATGGCCGCCTTCAGCCGTTCGCCTGGGCAGCCCAGCTTCCACGTCGCAGGACCGGAGGCCTGGGACTCCACTTATTGACTCCCGCCAGCCACCATGTTTGACCGCAACCAATCCACCCTTGCCCTGATCGACCCCGATTTGTGGGCCGTCGTGCAACAAGAAAACCAGCGCCAGGAAGATCACATCGAGTTGATCGCCTCGGAAAACTACACCTCGCCAGCGGTCATGCAGGCCCAGGGCAGTCAGCTGACGAACAAATACGCCGAAGGCTATCCGGGGCGCCGCTATTACGGCGGATGCGAATATGTCGATGTGGTCGAGCAATTGGCCATCGACCGCCTGAAGCAGTTGTTCGGCGCCGAGAACGCCAATGTGCAGCCGAATTCGGGTTCGCAAGCCAATCAGGGCGTGTTCTTCGCACTGCTGCAACCTGGCGACACCATCATGGGCATGAGCCTGGCCGAAGGCGGTCACCTGACCCATGGCATGCCCCTGAACATGAGCGGCAAATGGTTCAAGGTGGTCAGCTACGGCTTGAATGCCCGCGAAGAAATCGACTACGAAGCGATGGAAGCAACAGCGCGCGAACAGCGCCCGAAGCTGATCATCGCCGGTGCTTCAGCCTACAGTCTGCACATCGACTTCGAGCGTTTTGCCAGGATCGCCAAGGAAGTCGGCGCCTATTTCATGGTCGACATGGCGCATTACGCCGGGTTGATCGCTGCCGGTGTCTACCCGAACCCGGTGCCCTATGCCGACGTCGTGACATCGACCACCCACAAGAGCTTGCGCGGACCGCGCGGCGGCATCATCCTGATGAAGGACGCGTTCGCCAAGCAGATCAACAGCGCGATCTTCCCCGGCATCCAGGGCGGCCCGCTGATGCATGTGATCGCTGCCAAGGCGGTGGCCTTCAAGGAAGCGCTGCAGCCTGAATTCAAGCTCTATCAGAGCCAGGTGATCAAGAACGCCGTGGTGCTGGCTGAAACGCTGACGCAGCGCGGTCTGCGCATCGTCTCGGGTCGCACCGAGAGCCATGTGATGCTGGTCGACCTGCGTCCGAAGAACATGACCGGCAAGGAAGCCGAAAACGTTCTGGGCCTGGCGCATATGACCTGCAACAAGAACGGTATCCCGAACGACCCGCAAAAGCCGATGGTCACCAGCGGCATCCGCCTGGGGACACCGGCGATGACGACGCGCGGCTTCAAGGAAGAAGAGGCCCGTCTCACCGCGCACCTGATCGCCGACGTCCTCGACAAACCGCATGACGAAGGCAATCTTGCTGAAGTCCGGGCCAAGGTCGCGGCCTTGACGAGCAGTTTCCCGGTCTATCGCTGAGCCACGCTGAACCAGCATGCGTTGTCCGTTTTGCAGCCACCCCGAAACCCAGGTCGCCGAGACCCGGGAATCGGATGAAGGCGATGTGGTGCGGCGCAGGCGCCGCTGCTCAAGTTGCGAGAAGCGCTTCACCACCTACGAAAGGGCTGAGATCGCCCTGCCCGCGGTGTTGAAAAAGGACGGCACCAGGGCCGAGTTCGACTCCAAAAAAATCCGCGACTCGATGCAATTGGCCCTGCGCAAACGGCCGGTCAGCCTTGAGCAGATCGATGCTGCCCTGGCCCGCATTGAGGAAGCCTTGCTGGCCAGCGGCGAACGCGAATTGCCATCGGCGCGACTGGGCGAATTGGTGATGCGTGAACTCAAGCGCATCGACAAAGTCGCCTATGTCCGTTTTGCCTCGGTCTACCGCAGCTTCGAAGACGTCGACCAGTTCAGGAAGCTGATCCGCGACATCTGATTGCGGAGTTCCTGGGGGCAGCCAGCGCCGCCCTGCTCCTGTATGGTTTGCTGAGCCATTCAGGAGAGCGCCATGGCCCGCGATCGCTGCACCGGATTGACAATGCTCGAGCTGCTTGTTTGCCTGGCCTTGCTGGGCGTCCTACTCAGCATGGCCCTGCCCTCATTTGGCCAAATGAAGCAGCGCCAAAGGCTTGAACTGGTGGCACAAACCCT
>CANFIC010000328.1 GCA_947446685.1 Burkholderiales bacterium | reverse complement strand
GCTGATTTACAGCATCACCGACACCGCAACGGCGATCACGGCGGGCTTGACAAGCGCCAGCGCGAACCTGCTGGGTGTTCAGAATGCAGTGACCTTGGATGCCAGCGACAACACCTTGAGCCTGACCACCAGCCAATTCAATTTACTGATGCGCGGCTCTGCTCTGCTGGATACGACTGACACAATCATTCTGAACAACAGCACCGGCAATGGCTTTGATGCGGTCAGGGAATATGGCAGCAATGGCACCCTGGTCTTGGGCGGGTCGCTCAATGCGGCCTACACGATGGATCTAAGTAACTCCGACCTGACAACCATCTACCTGTTGGGTACTGGAAATCACAACATCACCGCGTCGACCTCGACGGTTGAGACATTCGTCATCGGTGTTGCCCAGAACACCGGCGCGATCATCAATGGTCTGATTAGCGATGATTTGATCAATGTTGCCGGGCTGACGACCCACTTGACCAAGGAAGAAACCACGGCCGCTGCGGTCAATCAAGCGGGTGACTGGGCCTTTGTTGGAAGTACGTTCTATTACTACAACGACGTGGCTGGCGCGCGGTATTCGGTCTATCTGCCGGACACCGATTCGCTCACCATCGATCTGACTTTGACGGCCACCGACACCTTCAAGGTCGGACCAGGAGGGTCTTGATTCCTGGATCACAGCCCACAAGTCCACGCTGTTGCTGCCGACCTGCGTTTCCGGTCGGCAGCAGCCTCGTTGCATCCCTGATGGCCTGGACCCAGGCCCCAGCGGATGCCAGGTGCTTTGAAACAGCGAAGCCGTCCCCGACCGGGCCAAAACCACCGGACCGGGCCGCGACGATGTGAGTGGCAAATTCCGTCCGGAACCCGACTCGTATTTGTTGAAGCTAGGGGCTGTACTTGCCTGCCCAGGCCGTTGAATCATCGCGGATTGGGCAGTCCTGCCTGAACAGGGCAGGGCACAAGCTGTGACGGTTCATTTCAACCAATCTGAAGAACATTCTGTGCTCATTCAAATTCGAAACTGCCTGATGCCTGCGCTGATCGGCCTGCTGCTTGCAGCGGGTTCGGCATCGGCGCAAACCTGGTCGCTGGACCAGATCGTGCGGGAGACCTCAATCAGCAACCCGGCGATCATTGGCAAAAAGTATTCCGCCACTGCTGCCGAAGCTGAAGTCGCCGCAGCGAAATGGCAGCGTTACCCGACGCCCGGCTTGACGCTCAGTCGTGACACCCAGGGCAAGCCCAATGCGCTGCTGTCGGTACAGCAACCTCTTTATGCCGGTGGCAAGATCGACGCCAGCATCGACGCGGCACAGTTCCGTTTTTCCGCCGCCCAGAGCGCAGTGACCGAAACGCAGCAAACAGTGCTCGCGCAGGTCATCACTGCCTACGCGGAGGCAACGCTCTGGCAAGGGCGGATCGATATCAACCAGCGGATGGTGGGTCAGCTGCAATTGCTGCTCGACATGATGAACCGCCGGGTGGCGGCCAAGGCCAGTCCCGCTGTCGACCAGAGCCTGGCGCAAGCGCGATTCATCCAGGCCAATAGCGAGCTTTTGACGGCCAGGCATTCGCTGGCCAGAGCCTTGACCCAGTTGTCGCAACTGGTTGGCAAGAACGTCACGGCCGTCTCGCTGATGCCGGTGGCCGATGTGCGGGTGCCCGGCAGCAAGGAAGTCGCGCTTGAAACGGCCTTGACCGTCTCGCCGATCTTGGCCCGACTGACTTTTGAAGCGGCCGTGGCCGAGGCCGAAGTTGCCGTCCAGAAGAGCAATTTGTTGCCCACGGTTTCGGCGCGCTTCGAGAACCAGAAGGCCGACCTGCCCTATACCGCCGGCTACCAAAGAGTCATGGTTGTCATGAATATGCAGACCGGCGCCGGTCTGTCGGCGATCTCGGGAATCGACGCCGCCAACGGCAGACGCCTGGCGATCCTGCAGACCAAGGAAAGTGCCGCGATCGACTTGCGTCAGCAGGTCTCGATCGACTGGGATTTGCTGGTCTTCGCGCGCTCGCAGATCGAAAACACGATCCAGGCCAGTTCGATCTCCAAGGGCGTTTTCGAGTCCTATACGCGCCAGTTCACGGCGGGCACAAGGTCCTGGCTCGACCTGTTGAACACGGTTCGCGAGACCGGACAGAACGACATGGCGGTATTGGACGGGCAGGCACAAATACTCGGCGCTTCCTTGCGGCTGAGTTTGTGGACCGGCAAATTAATTCAATGAATTCGACAGCGAGCTGGATTTTGATACCGATTCAAATCATCAAATATGCGGCCACCCTTTCCGGGCAGGCGGTCCATCGGGCCTTTCAGGACGATGTCAGCAACGCGATCGAGGAGGCCCAAACTGCCGGTCTGCCGGCGGCTGAAATCGTCGCCAATGTCTGGCGCGCAGCCCATCTGACGGGTGAGCCCAGCCCCATCGCGGCCCCGAGATACCAGGATTGCCCCTTTATCGCCAGGCATCCGCAACTGGGCTGGTTCGTGGTGCTGGCGCAGACGGCCGATGATGACTGGAATGTCCGGGATGCAGAGGGCAAGGTTTCGAAAATCAACCTTGAGGGCGCTGACTTTGTGTCGGTACCGGGCCGGTCTGAAACCGTAGCGAAGCCTGAAAGCTCGGCCCATCTGGTCGGCGCAGCGATCTGGAAGCGCAAGTCGGTCTTCATCGAATGCCTGCTGGCGACTTTCCTGGTGAATTTCCTGACCATGGCGGCATCGCTGTACAGCATGCAGGTCTATGACCGGGTGATTCCAAACAGTGGCTTTCAGACCCTGTTTGTGCTGACCACCGGCGCCATGATCGTGGTGATGCTGGAATTGCTGATCAAGCAGGTCCGCAGCTACACCATGGACAAGGCGGAAACCAGCATCGACCGGGAGATTTCGGCCTGGTTCTTCACGCGTGCCTTGGGCATCCATCTGGATTTCCGGCCGCCCTCGGTCGGCACCCTGGCGGCCCAGATCAGGGGCTATGAGTCGATCCGGGCGGTGCTCAGCTCGACGACGATCTTCATCCTGGTCGATATACCTTTTGCCATCATCTTCGTTTGCGTGATCGCGTTCATTGGCGGCTGGCTTGCGATCGTGCCGCTGGTGCTGATTCCGCTGTCCTTGGTTTCCGGTTTGTTGTTCCAGAGATTGATCACCCGTGCGACTCGAGAGAACCAGATCCAGAACAACAGCATGGTCGGCTTGTTGGTCGAGACGATCGACGGTGCCGAGTCGCTGAAGGCCAACGGTGCCGAGTGGAAAATCCAGGGCCGTTGGAGTGAAATGCTGGCCAAGTCAGCAATGTCGAACGAAAGGGTGAAGATCTTCTCGACCCTGTCGCAAAACATGACCTCGACCTTGCAACAACTGGGCTATATCAGCCTGGTCGCGCTGGGCGCCTATCTGGTGACGAGCAACCTGCTGACCATGGGCTCATTGATCGCTTGCTCGATCATCAGCAACCGGGCCCTCTCGCCGATCAATCAATTGCCGGCGGTGATGGTGAAGATCACCCAGGCGCGGATTTCAGCCGAGGGTCTGGACCGCATCATCACCCTGCCCAATGAACTCGACGATGTTGCGCACACGATCGTTCCGGGCAAGATCGAGTCGGGGCTGCGCTTCGAGCAGGCCAAATATGTGTATGGCCGGGCTGAGCGGATTTCTCTGGAAATCCCGACCCTGGTCATCAAGCAGGGCGAGCGGGTCGGCGTCCTCGGCTCGATCGGCTCGGGCAAGAGCACGCTGCTGAAACTGGCTTCCGGCCTCTACCGCCCCAGGGAAGGGCGGGTCTTTTTGGGCGATCTGGACATGACCTTGCTCGCGCCCCAGGTCCTGCGTGAAACGATTGCCTATCTGCCGCAGGACCTGCGCTTGATCAGCGGCACGCTGCGCGACAACCTGCTGCAGGGCCTGGCGGATCCAGGTGACGAGTTGATTCTGGAAACCGCGCGCAAGACAGGCTTGATCGACTTGATCACCAACCACCCGAATGGTCTGGCGCTGCCGATCACCGAAGGTGGCCGGGGAATTTCAGGCGGGCAGCGTCAATTGATCGGCCTGACCCGGATGGTGCTGGCCAAGCCGACCCTGCTGATTCTGGACGAGCCGACCGCTTCGATGGATTCGACCACGGAAGCCAAGGTGGTGGCTTTGCTGGGCGAGATGTCGGCCGCGGGCGAGACGATGTTGATCGCGACCCACAAGACCGCCCTGCTGCCGGTGATCGACCGCTTGCTGGTGCTGCATGGCGGCAAGTTCATTGTTGACGGACCGCGAGACCTGGTGATGGCAAAACTGCAGGGCACCGGAAACACCGCCGGCTGAGCCGTGCCGCCTGTATCAAAGCGGTCAATTTACTGAATTGCTGAAGTATCAAATGACAGATAAAACTTCCATCCCATTTCGCTCGGGTCGATTGTTGACCTTCACCGTCATCTTTACCTTGATCGGTCTGATTGTCTGGGCGGATTGGGCGGAGCTGGACCAGACCTCGCG
>CANFIC010000327.1 GCA_947446685.1 Burkholderiales bacterium | reverse complement strand
TTGCCGCTCCGAGTGGATGGTGTGTCCTATTTGGGAACAGGACTGCGCAATTGAGCATCGATCAACTCACTAAAACGCGACGCGCTGTCTAGTCCAGCAGTCACAGCCTGCCGGGCGGCTTCTTCGCAAGTTTTAGAAGCTGTATATCGGATGGCCCCTTCGATCATCTCCTGGACATAGGTCGACGCTTCCTCGGGAGCTTGGACCATTTTCATGCTGACGAGATAGGACTTGAAGATGATCGAAGCCCGATTGAGCGACGCTAGAAATTCAGCCCTTGACGGAGTTTCGAGGAGCGAACATTTGCGTTCAAACGCAAAGCCAACAATTGCGCTTGAGATCACCTTTTGCACTGGATCTTGCCCATATTGAGCGTATCTTGGGCTCGCAACCGGTTGAGACTGAACGGACGTGCATAGTGCCACGACAGCCAGGATCGTTGCTGCATTGAACATGGATGCTTTGTGGTTCCAGCGAAGCAGCTTCAATTTGGAGTCTCGGGTTTAGTGAGAAAAATCGGTGGACGAGGCCTAACCAAAATTTGAAGCATTAAAGGTCAGACGGCAAGAGCGACTTCTTCATGAAAAACCGTGAGAAGCCCGGTGGGTAATCCGGCAACTGCCCGAAGCATTCGTATCCGATCCGCTCGTAGAAACCTCTGGCCTGGAATTCAAAGGTGTCGAGCCAGGCACCATGGCAGCCGCGATCGACGGCTTCGGCTTCAGCTCTGCGCATGAGGTCAGCGCCCAAGCCGCGGCCTCGCAGGCTTTCCGGGACAAGCAAGAGTTGCGTGAAGAGCCACTGAAATCCTGTGTTGCCCCATAGCCCGCCGATGATCTTGTGGTGCGAGTCACGGAGCGTGATAACCAAGGGCCGGCCATCGTTCGGGCCAGCTTTGGAAATGTTGTACGCGATGAGCGGCGCCACGATTTCATTGCGGACTTGCTCGTTGGCGACATCGCTGAGGTCGATTGTGTAATTCATATCACTGGCGGCGCGAAAGCCCGGTATTTTGAGGCCAGCCATCAGCGCTCAGCTTGGGCGAGGGCTTGGTGCTTTAGTTTGCCACTGGTCTTGAAGCAGCAACGACTAGAACCTCATACGGTTCTGCGGTGCCTCGTTTGATTTTGAAGCGGGCTGTTTCGCCGACTGACTTTTTCATCGGGGCCTTGAGATCGTCTGCCTTGGCGCCAGCGATCACGATGCCTTGAAGAGCGATCACAACATCGCCCACAGCAAGGCCGGCGGCGGCTGCAGGTGAGAGCGGAGCGACCTTCTCGATCTTCACAGACCGCAACGTAGGATTGAAGGAGAACCCTTCAGTTTCGATGCTGAAAGACAGGCCGAACCAGCCCTTTTCGTCTGCGGCCATAGACAAAGGGGAGAGCGCCGCGGCAAGGGCAAAGAGCATTGCGCTCACAGTAGGTCGATTCATCTAATTCCTTGAAGGGGCAATTCTCGAGATCGGGCTGGTTGAATATTGTCAGGCGGCCGCGTGGGACTATGCCTTCCGGGACCAACGGTAATGTAGGTCATCGGCTACTTTGAAAATCCAGCTTTTCCATCCGACGCAATAAACTCGGGTAGCAGCTTGCCGCTGGGTCGGCGGTAGCAGTCGGCCAGCGCGTCATCGCAGACCGGTCGGGCCAACCTGGCTCGCGAAGCTTGGCCTGAAAGGCCAAGCCCTACAGGCCAGTTTCGCGCTGCACCTGATGAACTTCAGGGCAACAATGGCGCGGCCGCTTGCGTTGGAGCCCGGCTCGATCGCGAATCAGTCCTGGTCTCCGTCGAGCGAGAGTTCCATGAAGTGGCTGTGCGGATCTGAAAGGTAGCTTCCGAACGGACCTGAAGCCGCAAAGCCTTGGCTGCGATACAAATTGTGGGCAGGCTCAAATGCTTCATGCGTACCTGTTTCCAGGCTGAGCTTCTTGTACCCTCGCTGCCGGGCGACCCAAATGATATGGGCCAGTACAGCGCGACCTGCACCTCGGCCACGATTGGCCGTAGGTGTACGCATTGACTTGATCTCGCCATGGGTTGGCGATAGTTCCTTCAGCGCGCCACATCCAAGCAGTTCCTCTTCGTCCCAGACAGTCCAGAACGTGATTTCCGGCGCACGCAGTTTGGTCAGATCCAATGCAAACACTTGTTCGGGCGGGGACAGCTCGTACATATTCGAGAGATGTTCCCCAAGCAGGGCCTGAACCTCGGAACGAGAAAGGTCGTCGACTTCGATGCGCATGGGGCGGAGAGTTGGTGTTTCCAGTTGGGTGTAGCCTAATCTAGGCCGCCGGCTATTTTGAGGCCCAGCCCTTTCGACCCAATAAGCTCGGGCAGGAAGATGTGGCCGGATTTACTGTTCAGTGGCCGCAAGCTTGGCTTCCAGATCAGTGATGCGTTTGCGTAGTAGTGCGGCTGGTAACTGCCCTAGAAGTACCACCCCGAGAGCGAAACCTGCAAGGTAGGCCTGCTCAATGCCCACGTAGCCGATTTTGTTACCTATCGCGCTGCCGCAGAATGCCATAAGTAGTGCGCCGAGCACCAATGGCAAATTCGACTTCATGCGGTTCATCCTGTATCTGGTGCGACTGCCTCGAGTCTACGGTGTCGCTGCGGTGTCATGGCTTGATTCGATCTGTTCCCTGGAATTCAAAGCCGGTCAGGGCAGCACAGCAGGGGGCTGAATGAGCTAGCATGCTGTTACGGTGTAACACAGAGGGACAAGACCATGAGTGAAGCGACTTTCACCTTCCGCGTTGATGAAAGCCTGAAAGATCAATTCACAACGGCAGCCAAGGAGCGTGACCGCACGGGTGCGCAACTGTTGCGAGACTTCATGCGAGACTTCGTTCGGCAACAGCAAGAAGTGGCCGAGCATGACGCCTGGTTCCGTCGTCAAGTTCAAATCGGTTTGGACTCCGCCAATGCAGGCAAGCTGATTCCTGCGGCCGAGGTGGAAGCCAAATTTGCGGCCAAACGGGCGGCGACGCGCCGCCGGCTTGAAGCCGCCGCCAAATAATGGAATTGTTTTGGACGCCCGAAGCGGCACAGGATCGCGACGAAATCTATGCCTATATCGAGGCCGACAATCCTGCCGCCGCACTGGCGCTGGATGAGCGGCTTGCAGAGAAAGCCGGCCGTTTGCTCGATCAGCCCGGCTTGGGCCGACCTGGCCGGGTTGCCGGCACGCGCGAGCTGGTCGTGCATCAAAATTACATCCTTGTTTACGACAAGGCTGCTGATCTGGTGCGGGTGCTGCGTGTACTGCATGCTGCCAGGCGTTGGCCGCAGGGCGATCGGTCCAAGACCTGAAGTTCTGCCTTACAGGCCCGCCTGCGAGATGAACTTCGGGTTCAGATAGGCCTCGAGCGCCTCGGTGCCGCCTTCCGAGCCATAGCCCGAATCCTTGACCCCGCCGAACGGCGTTTCGGGCATGCCCAGGCCGACATGGTTGATGCTGATCATGCCGGTTTCGACCGCGGCAGCGATGCCTTGAGCGGTGCGCGCCGAGCGCGTCCAGGCGTAAGCGGCCAGGCCGAAAGGCAGACGGTTGGCTTCCTTCACCGCGTCGTCAAAGCTGCCGAACGGGTTGATCACGGCCAGCGGGCCGAAGGGCTCTTCGTTCATCACCCGGGCTTCGATCGGCAACTCGGTGATGACGGTGGGCTCATAGAAGTTGCCTGGCTCGCCCAGACGGCGGCCGCCGCTGCGCAGTTTGGCATGGTGGCGTTCGGCATCGGCCAGATTGGCTTCCATCGCAGCGCTGCGCCGCGGGTTGGCCAGCGAGCCCATGGTCACGCCGCTGTCCAGTCCGTTGCCGACCTTCAGCAACTTGGCATGGGCGACGAACTGCTCGACGAACTGCTCATAGATGCCCTCCTGCACCAGGAATCGGGTCGGTGAAATGCAGACCTGACCGGCGTTGCGGAATTTGCTGGCGACCATCGCCTTGGCTGCAGCTGTTGCATCGGCGTCGTCGAAGATGATTACCGGCGCATGACCGCCGAGCTCCATCGTCATGCGCTTCATATGCTGGCCGGCGATCGCCGCCAATTGCTTGCCGACCACGGTCGAGCCGGTGAACGAGATCTTGCGGATCACTGGATGCGGAATCAGATAGGACGAAATCTCCGCCGGGTCACCGTAGACCAGATTGACGCTGCCGGGCAGCACGCCGGCATCGGCAAAGACGCGGATCAGCTCGGCCGGCGAGGCCGGTGTTTCCTCGGGCGCCTTGACGATGATCGAGCAACCTGCAGCCAGTGCAGCTGACAGCTTGCGAACGATCTGGTTGACCGGAAAGTTCCAGGGCGTAAAAGCCGCCACTGGGCCGACGGGTTCTTTCACCACCAACTGGTAAACGCCTTCGGCGCGAGCCGGGATCACCCGGCCATAAGCGCGCCGGCCTTCTTCGGCAAACCAGTCGATCGTGTCGGCACCGCTCAGGACCTCCATCCTGGCTTCGGCCAGCGGCTTGCCTTGTTCCATCGTCATGCAGCGGGCGACCAGG
>CANFIC010000326.1 GCA_947446685.1 Burkholderiales bacterium | reverse complement strand
CGCTGGCGCCGGTCGGGCTGCTGGCGATGCTGCTGACGCCGGTGGTCGGACGCAATATCACGCGTTTCGACCCGCGCTGGATGGCCACCTTTGCCTTCTTGCTGTTTGCTGTGGTGTTGCTGATGCGCGCCGATTTCACCACCCAGACCGATTTCGGCACCATCATGATCCCGACCCTGCTGCAAGGTGGGGCGCTGGCTTTTTTCTTCATTCCGCTGACCACCTTGATTCTGGGCGGGCTGGCGCAGGAGCGCTTGCCGGCAGCGACCGGTTTGTCCAACTTTGTCCGCATCACGGCGGGCGCGATCGGAACCTCGATCACCACCACCTTGTGGGAAAGCCGTGCGGCGATGCATCACCATCACCTGGTCGAACGGCTGAGCCTGGGCGACCCGGTGGCCGGTGAAACATTGGCCGGGATGGTGGCTGCCGGCTTGTCGCCTGAGCAGGCGCTGGCGCAGATCAATCGCTTGATCGACCAGCAGGCCTTCACCCGGGCCGCAGACGACATTTTTCTGGCCTCGGCGCTGATCTTCGTCCTGCTGATTTCGAGCGTCTGGATGGTGCGCCGCACAGGCCAGACGGCCGCTGCCGTCGACGTTGGCGGTGCGCATTAAGTTGCTTTTCCAGGCGCCGCAGCGCTGAATTGTTTCGCCTCAGTCGAGACCGGCCCCTCCATGCAAGGATTGCGCGTCAATCCAAGGAGCGGGCCCCATGACCGAGCAAGAGCAGAGAAAATCCCTCAATCCCCAGTTGCTGAGCGGCCCCGGTTTGCGCCGGGCGGCGGAACAGTTGTTGCAGCAAAGGCAGTCCGCTGTGCCTGGCGACATCGAATCGACCCTGCCTGAAGCCAGCCAGTTGATGCTGCACGATCTGCGCGTGCACCAGATCGAGTTGCAGATGCAAAACGAAGAATTGCAGCGCGCTCAGGAAGAACTTGTAGCCTCGCTGGAAGCTTATCGCGACCTCTACGACCTGGCGCCGATCGGCTACTGCACGGTCGACGCTAGCGGGACGATCATCAGGGCCAATTTGCGTGCCGCCTCCTTGTTCGGCGTTGAGCGAAGTGAGCTGAGCGGCCAGCAACTGACGCGCTATATCGAGCTGCAAGACCAGGACAGCTTTTACCTGCTGCGCAAGCAGGTGCAAGACAGCAATGCAGGCCGGTCGGTTGAACTGCGCATGGTGAAGGGCTTGCGTCAACTGGTCTGGGTGCAACTGACGGCGACTGCAGCGACCGACAAGTCAGGCCAGCCGCTGCTGCTGGTCGTGCTGACCGATGTCACCGACCGCAGGCTGGCCCAGGCGGCGTTGCAATCTTCGCTGCAGGAAAAGGTGGCGTTGCTCAATGAAGTGCACCACCGGGTCAAGAACAACTTGCAGGTCATCACCAGCCTGCTGCGACTCGAGACCCACCGCGGCCACGAAGCAGGCGTCAAGTCGGTGCTGGACGAAATGCAGGGACGCATCCGCTCAATGGCGCTGCTGCATGAATTGCTGTATCGCGAAGGCAACTTTGCCTCGGTCGATCTGGGGCAGTACCTGAGGCGGCTTTGCACCGAGACCTTGCGCGCGCTGCAAACCTCGCCGGGCCAAATCAAGCTCGAACTCGAGCTGGCTTCGGTCAAGGTCAGCATGGACCAGGCGACGCCTTGCGGCCTGCTGGTCAATGAGCTGATCTCTAATTGCGTCAAGCATGCCTTCCCGGATGGACGCCAGGGCATGGTCAAGGTCGAGCTGCAGCCGCTTGAGGGCAAGGAGCAATTTCAACTGCGGGTCAGCGACAACGGGATTGGCTTGCCGGCAGACTTCGAGGATCGGCGCAAGACTTCGCTGGGCTTGCAACTGGCAGGCGATCTGGCCGGCCAGCTCGGCAGCAGCCTGGTTATCGGGCCCGCTGCCAGTTTCAGCCTTAGCTTCCTGCCGGGCGCCCCGGTGATCTCGGCCAGGCCCGCTTGAACGGCATGGATGCTGCCGTGCCGCGCATTCTGATCGTTGAAGACGAGGTGATCGTCGTGCGCGACATCGAACAGCAATTGCTGGAAATGGGCTATCAGCCGGTTGGTCATTGCGCCACAGCCGAACAGGCGATCGAGCTGGCCGCACAGCTGCGTCCGGATCTGGTATTGATGGACATCCAGCTGGCTGGCGCCATGGACGGCGTCGCTGCTGCCGAGGTCTTGTCTCGCCAATATCAACTGCCGGTGGTGTTCCTGACCGCCTTTGATTCCGATGCGGTCATCTCCAGCGCCAAGCTGGCCGAGCCTTACGGCTATATCCTCAAACCCTTTTCCGCCAGCGAGTTGAATGCGACGCTGGCGGTGGCCTTGTTCAAGCATCAGTCCGAACTCCGCTTGAAAGACCTGGCCGGACATATGCAAGCCGTGATGGACGGCATGTTCGACAGCTTGGTGGTGATCGACGCAAAAGGCCTGATCACCTCATTCAACAAGGCCGCCAGCGCCAGCTTTGGCTACAGCAGCGACGAGGTTGTGGGACGCAATGTCAGCTTGCTGATGCCGGAGCCGCATCGCAGCCAGCATGAGGGCTATCTGCAGCGTTATCTCAGCAGCGGCGTGCCCCATGTGATCGGGATGCCGCGCGAGTTGGCCGGCCAGCGCCGCGACGGCAGCGTCTTTCCGCTGAAGCTGTCGGTCTCGAAGGTTGCGCGCGCGGGCCAGGTCACTTTCGTCGGCCTGCTGCGCGACATCACCGAAGAGCGCCGGCAGCTCGATGAAATCCAGCGGCTGGCTTTCTATGATCCGCTGACCGGATTGCCGAACCGGCGTTTGCTGATGGATCGGCTCAAGCAAGCGCTGGCGAGCTCGGAGCGCAGCCACCGGCATGGTGCCCTGATGTTTCTTGACCTTGACCATTTCAAGCAGCTCAACGACATCCTCGGCCATGATGTCGGCGACCAGTTGCTGCAGCAGGTCGCTGCCAGGATCCATGCTTGCTTGCGCGAGACCGACAGTGTTTCGCGCCTGGGCGGTGACGAGTTCGTGACGCTGCTGGAATCCCTTAGTGCCGAGATCAGTGAGGCCGAGGCCGAGGCGCTGCTGGTTGCCAACAAGATCCTGCGGGCCTTGGAGCAGCCTTACAAGCTCGGTGACAACATCTACCAGGGCACCTCGAGCATCGGCATCACGCTGTTCAGCGGCGAAAGCGAAAGCGTCGAAGCCTTGCTCAGGCATGCCGATCGGGCCATGTACCAGGCCAAGGCGGCCGGACGCAATAGTGCCTGTTTCTATGATCCGGCGAGGCCTTATGACGAGCAGGCGTCGCAGCGCCAGCGGGACTTTCTGGCCGCACCTGCAGCGGCTCAGAGCAAGCCCATTCCTCCGGCATAGCCGGTCAGCTCGAGATAGCCCAGGCCCAGGCGCTTGCCGTCAGGGGCCAGCAACTCTGCCGCGCCCTCCCAGTAGCGCATGCCGGTGCTCAGGCGCGCATCAACCTCCTGGGCATCGAACAGCGCTTTCAGTTGCATCCTGCCGGCCGGGGTCTGCAGCGCCCAGTCGACCGGGTAGGCAGCCCCCTCAGAGCTACGCCAATGCCGCAGCGGCTGCATGCCGACATCAGCCGGCGTGAAATTCAGCGTGCTGCCATCTGCCCGGCGCCAACTGCCGCCTTGCCAGAGAATGCTGCCGTCCTTGCGGCGCAGGCGAAAAACCGTCAGCGCGCCACCATCAAACAGGTTGATGCCCAACCAGTCCCAGCCGGCAGCCTGGTCTGCGCCTGGCGGGCCGAGCAGGCTGTCTGACCATTCATGGTCGAGCCAGGACAGGCCTTGCAAACTCAAGCGCCGGCCCTTGATCTTCAAGCTGGCCTGGGTCTGCAATTGCACCTCGCTGGTGTAGAAGCTGGTCTGCTGCGGGCCCTTGCGCGACAGGCCTTGTTCGCCTTGCAGCAGCAGCGGCTGGCTTGTCTGCAGTTGCAGCTCGAAGCTGAATTCCGGGCTGTTCATCGAAGCGGCATAGCCCGCAGTGCTGCGTTGCAGGGACCAGTCGCGCAGCAGCAGCGAACAGTCGCTCGAGTCGGCTTCGGCCAGGCCGAAACCAAGGCGTGCAATGCGCTGCTGGTGCAGCAGGCGCCGCTCGGCCAGATCACTGACCGCGGCATGGGCGAGCAGCAACTGGCGCGCAGCAAAGCGGCTCGGATGGTCAGCCGCTGCCGGGCCTTTGACGCGGAAGAAGGTCAGCTGAAAGCCATACAGCGGATCCTGGCCGCCGGCCCCGAGCAGGCCGGTCAGGTACCACCATTCGGTCCTGGTTTCGGGGTGCGCGCCATGGTCCCGCGGGAACTGCAACTTGGTCGGTTTCGTTCCTGCTGCTGCAGAGGCAGCCAGCGGGCTGGCGAGCAGCCATCGGCGCAAGCGGCTGAAGCTCATCACCAGTCCTCCTTGACCGCTTGCACCGCATCGGCCCGGGCCGCCTGGCGCCCGGCCAACAAGGCCGAGATCAGTCCGGTGGCAAAGACCGCAGCGAGCAGGCCGATCAGCCGCAGCCAGGGCAGGCTGAGATCCATGCTCCAGTGGAAACTCTG
>CANFIC010000325.1 GCA_947446685.1 Burkholderiales bacterium | reverse complement strand
TGCCCTGAGCACAGGCCCTGCAGCAGGTCACGGTGGCGTGTCGGGACGGCCAAACGCCCCTTGGCATCCATCGCCAAGGCAGAAGCCCCCTGAAACACATATTCCGCCACAGCAACCCACTAAAGTGCACTTTTCGCCACTTTAATCACGGATCTGATCCAGGTCAAGAAAAATCGCAAGAAACTCAATGAAATCAAGCACTTAGATTCATACCTTCGAGCCTCAAGGAAGGTATATATCGTTCTAAAATAAGGACTTGCAATCCGGTCTGCAAGTGGAAGATGAGCTTACCTGGGCCAACTCATGTCGACCGCTCAGGGCATCTCGCGCTTGACCCAGAGCCAAGCGATCAAGCCGATGCACATCATGCCCAGCGAAGTCCAGGCCAGGGCCAGCGTCGAATGCATCACCAGAGGAACGATCACGCCGGCGACAAAGGCGTTGGCCGCGCTGCCAATGCAGGATTGCAAGGAAGACGCCATGCCGCGCCGCATTGGCGCTTCGTCCAACGCCATCAGCGTAACGACCGGCACCATCAGCGACCAGCCGAAGGCAAAGGCCGAAATCACCGGCAAGGCCCAGATTGGGCTCGGCGGCAACAAATAATTCAAAACGACATTCAGGATCGACACCAGCAGCATGATGGTGAACCCATAACGGATCTGGCGCTTCGGCTTGATTCTGCCGGCCAGTCGGCCGCTCAAAAAGGCGCCACCCATGATGCCGCCGATCGAAAAGCAAAAAAACCAGAAGAACTGCGTCGGCGCCAATTGCAGGTGTTCGCCGACAAAGACCGGTGCCGCCAGCACATAGAGAAACAGGCCATTGAACGGGATACCACTGGCCAGGGCCAAGGGGACGAAACGGCGGCTGCCGAGTAGGCGGCGATAGCCGCGCATCAAGTGGCGCAGATTGAAGGGCTGGATCGAATCCTTGTGCAGGGTTTCGGGCAGGAGCCGCCAGTTGGCGACAAACAAGGCGATACCGACCAGCATCAGGAACCAGAAGATCGAATGCCAATTGGCATGCACGAACAAGAAGCCTCCGACCATGGGCGCGACTGCCGGCGCAATGCCGAAGAAAATCGTCACCTGGGACATCACCCGCTGCGCTTCCGACGGGTCGAACATGTCGCGGATGATGGCGCGCGAAACAACGATGCCCGCTCCCGCCGACATGCCCTGCACCGTGCGCCAGAACACCAACTGGCCGATGCTGCCGGCAAGCGCGCAACCGAGCGACGCTAGGCTGAACGCCGCCATGCCCCACAACACGACCGGCCGGCGCCCGAAGCTATCGGACAGCGCCCCGTGAAAAAGATTCATGACTGCAAAGCCGAGCAGATAGCTCGACAGGGTCTGCTGCATCTGCACCGGTGTCGCGTCAAGCGCTGCGGCGATGCCGGAAAAAGCCGGCAAAAAAGTGTCAATCGAAAACGGGCCCAGCATGCCCAGACAGGCCAGCAGAACGGCCAAGGCCCAGCGCGGTGCGCGCCATAACTTGCTGGCTTCAGGATTCATCGGTGGGATCAGGGTCGGCTGCGCCCGGCGAAGATGCCGAGCCTCTTGGGCGAGCGGAAGTGTAGCGGCCGCGCCTAAACTGCGCGTTTGAACGGGGGGTTCCATGGGTCAGCAATTGAATGTCGGGGTGATCGGTCTGGGCGTGATGGGCCAGCGCATGCTGGCAAGGCTGGCTGCCCATAAACGCTTGCAGGCCGTCGCGGTCTGGGACGCCGATCCGGCCGCGATTGCGAAGACGTTGCAAACCTGGCCGGTCTTGCGCGCCGCCGACAGCGCTGCCGACCTGATCGCTACAGCAGGTCTGCACAGCCTCTACATCGCCACACCGCCAGCGCCGCATATGGCCTTGTCGGAACTGGCTTTCGACGCGGGCTTGGCCGTGTTTTGCGAGAAACCCTTGACCGTCGACTTTGTCGCCGCACGAACATGCATCGCCCGTATCGAGCGGGAAAATCTTCGCGCTGCGGTCAACTTCGCGCTGGCCTCGGCGCCAGGCTTGGCACAGCTACAAGCAGCTTTTGGCAGCAACTCAAGCCTGCCGCTGGGCGCTTTAAGCGAGGTCCGGCTGGAGCTCGCCTTTGCGGCTTGGCCGAGGCCTTGGCAGGCTGGCGCTGGCGCCTGGCTGAGCGAGCGCATCGAAGGTGGCTTCACCCGCGAAGTGCTGTCGCATTTCATCTTCGCGCTGCAGCGCGTGCTCGGGATGGCAAGTGTAAAACGCAGCCTGGCCAGCTACCCGACGGACGGTCGCAGCGCCGAAACTGAACTGCAAGCCTTGCTGCAAATCGGCGCTGTCAAGGTGCAAATTTCAGGCCGGGTCGGCGGCGAGTTGGCCGACCACAACCTGATGCTGTGGCGTGCCGCAAACGGCGAGATCGAACTGGGCCAATGGTTCAGCCGGATCGAGCAGCGCGGTGGCAGCAAGCCACAAGAATTGAGTGGCGACCTGCGCCAAGCCGCGCATTCCGACCAACTGGACCAATGGGTCGCGCTGATCGAAGGTCAGCCGCACAGCCTGCCCGGCTATGCCGAGGCATTGGCCGTGCAACAGACGATCGAATCATTGCTGATGCCTTGAAAATTTAGTGTGAAGCAAGCCGATAGGCCGGATTCTGTGCAGGACTCGCGTCTTGCGACGCCAGCCCTGTGACCGCCATTCCTCTTGGCCGGGCATCGCTGCCCGGCTCGGTGCCACCTACCCGCCAGCTCTGCGAGCCGCATCAATACTGGCCTACTTGGTGTTGCTGCGCGTAGAGATTGCCCGTTTCACCCGATCCTGGTGGCTGCGCCACCAGTCCCACAAAGCTTGCGCCTTGCACGTTCGATCGACTCGTCTCTGTTGCTCTGATCCTCGGCTCACGCCGGGCAGCCGTTAACTGCTACGCTGCTCTATGCAGTCCGGACCTTCCTCCAGTGCCATGTTTCCATGCTCGCACCAGCGGCGGTCTGGCTTGCTTCACCAATGCATTATCGGTGAAGATGGGCGCCAATGGCCTCACCCGGCAGATGACTGGCTGAGCAGGTCAGGCGGAAATCTTGCAGCTGACTTACGATCGTGGCCATTCAAAGCCAAAAGCCATCAAATTTTTAATCCAATTCAAGGAATCCCGTGATCAATCTGACCATCAATGGCAAGGCTGTCGCAATCGACGCTGACCCGGAAATGCCGCTGCTATGGGCATTGCGCGAAGACCTGCAACTGACCGGTACCAAGTTTGGCTGCGGCATGGCACTTTGCGGCGCTTGCACCGTGCATCTGGATGGTCAGGCCGTTCGCGCCTGCTCGACACCGCTGTCGGCAGCTGCTGGCAAGAAAGTCACCACGATCGAGGGCATCGGCGCCAGCAAAACCGGCAGCGCGGTGCAAGCCGCCTGGGTCAAGATCGACGTACCCCAATGCGGCTATTGCCAAAGCGGCCAGATCATGAGCGCCTGCGCGCTGCTGGCAAGCAAAAAGGCCCCGAGCGATGCTGACATCGACAGCGCCATGAGCGGAAACATCTGCCGCTGCGGCACCTACAGTCAGGTCCGCGAGGCAATCCATGTCGCCGCCGCTTCGCTGACTACCAAACACAAGGCCGCCTGAGATGGATAGCTTGCAAACCTCCCGCCGAAATTTCCTGAAGACCAGTGCCGGCTCGGCATTGCTGATCGGCTTTGCCTTGCCGCTGTCACTCAAGCGCGCACAGGCCCAGACCAATACCTTCGCGCCGAACGCCTGGCTGCGCATCACGCCCGACAACCGCATCACCGTCATCAGTGGGTCGGCCGAGATGGGCCAGGGTGTGCTGACGGCGCTGCCGATGTTGGTGGCCGAAGAACTTGATGCCGACTGGAAACTGGTCAGCGTCGAGCAAGCACCGGCCGATGCAGCCTACAACAACCCGATTTTCGGCATGCAGGCGACCGGCGGCAGCACCACCATCAGGGCCTTCTGGACCCCCTTGCGTGAAGCAGGCGCGGCAGCGCGCGAAATGCTCGTCGCCGCTGCCGCAGCCCAATGGCATCTGCCTGCCGCGCAACTGCGCACCGAGCGCAGCCAGGTGATTGCACCTGATGGCAGAAAGCTCAGCTATGGCGCCCTGGTCGCCGCGGCAAGCCAATTGGCGCTGCCAGCCAAGCCGGTGTTGAAAGCGCCGAAGGACTTCAAGATTCTGGGCAAGCCGACCCGCCGCCTGGACACCCCGGCCAAAGTCAACGGCAGTGCGATGTTCGGCATCGATGCCCGCATCGACGGCATGCTGGTGGCCGTGATGGCCCGCGCGCCTTCGCCCCAGGCCAAGCTCAAGTCAATGGACGAGGCTGCAGCCAAGGCAATCAAGGGCGTGCAGAAAATCATCGCGATACCGAACGGCGTAGCGGTGCTGGCCGATGGTTTCTGGGCCGCCAAGAAAGGGCGCGATGCGCTGGCAGTGCAATGGGATCTCGGCTCAGCTTTGCTGTCGAGCGCCAAGGTCTCCACGATGCTGACAGAGGCCGCCACCCAAGCCGCTGGCAGCAGCGGCGCCATCGCCTTCAAGCAGGGCGAAGCG
>CANFIC010000324.1 GCA_947446685.1 Burkholderiales bacterium | reverse complement strand
TCCACCAACTGCCGATGTCGCCGTATTGCCGCAGCTCGGCGCCGGCCTTGCCCATGCGGGCCAGGCTGGGCTGGCCGCTGCGGTTGCGGCTGCTGCCGGACGGTTTGTCTGCGCCGAAAAACAGCGTGATCTCGTCCATGCCCAGCCCGGTACGAACTGCAGCCCGCCCTTGCCGGCCGGAATCGACCGGATCGAAGCTGGCAAAGCCGGTCATACGACCCAGCACCAGACCGAGGCTGCTGCCGCTGATGTTGCCGCTCGGGAAGCGAATCTGCGCCAGCGCCGCACCGGCATACCAGGAACCAAAATCAGCCCGCAATGAAATCTCCGGCCGCAGCATCAGACCGCCCCCAAAACGCACCTGATCCGAGCTGACACCGCCACCAGCGCCGGCATAAAGGCCCGCGGCCAGGTGGGTGTTGGGGCTCAGCCGCCAGCGCCGCTGCGCGGTAAAACCGGCGGTGAAGAGTCCGCCGAAATTGCCTTTGGCTGCGCCATAGACGCTCGGGCCGAAGCCCCATTCCTCATTGAAGGCCAGCAGATAGCTGCCACCGGCCAGGGCAATGCGCTCGCCGTTGGGCATCCGCAGGGGCGTCCAGCTGAACTCGACGGCCGCCGGGTGGCTGTCCGCCAGCTTGGCGCTTGGAAATGGCTGATCGGGCATCGCCACAGCCAACAGCGGCATTGCCAGGACAGCGGCGAGGATTGAACGCGATCGCATGACTTATTTTTTCTTGGCGCGCGGATGGGCGGCGTCGTAGATCTTGGCCAGATGCTGCCAGTCGAGCTGGGTATAGACCTGGGTCGTGGTGATATTCGCATGGCCAAGCAGCTCCTGCACCGCGCGCAGGTCGCCACTCGACTGCAACAAATGCGAGGCAAAAGAATGCCGCAGCATATGCGGATGCACATGGGCGGGCATGCCAGCGGCCAACGCGCGACTCTTGAGCCTGACACGAATTTGCGGTGCGCCCATCCTCGCGCCACGCGGGCCGACCAGCAAAGCCGTCTCGCCCTGGCCGGCGATTGACTGACGCTGCAGCAGCCAGCGCTGCAGCGAGGCCAACGCAGCGCCCCCCAAAGGCACGCTGCGCCTTTTGCTGCCCTTGCCCAATACAAAGGCTTCGCCTGCCTGCAGATCGACCCAGCCCTGCGCCTGCGCGCTGGCTTGGGCGTCGAGCCCGACCAGTTCGGCAATCCGCAGGCCGCAGCCATAGAGCAGCTCGACGATGCAGCGGTCGCGCGCTTCAAACCTGGGGTCGGCAGCGGCATTGCTGAATTCGGCCAGTTGCACTGCTTCATCAACGCCGAGCGCTTTGGGCAAGGGCTTGGCGGCCTTGGGCGCCCGCAAGCCATCGAACGGGTTGAGCTCGACCAGGCGCTGCGTGCCCCACCAGCGATAAAGCCCTCGCCAAGCCGACAACAGCAAGGCAATGCTGCGCGGCCCCAGATGCTGCTGCCCATGCAGGCGCGATGCCCAGCGCCTGGCCTGATGCGGCTGCAGCTTGAGCAACTCGATGCCATCGCTGCTTGCCAAGGCCTGCAATCGCTGCATGGCATCGGTATAGATGACCAGGGTGCGCGGCGCCAGACGGCGCTGCACGCGCACATGATCGAGGTAGGCGCTGAGCTGCGGTGCCAGTGGTTCATCCACCGGCGCCAGCGCTTCAGCCGGCGGCGCTTTCACGCTTGTCCGGCAGCAGGCGCACCAGAGCCGCTGCGGCAACATCACCGACGCGGGCGAGGAATTCGGTGCCCATCTCGGCGGTGTAACGGGTCGGGTCGGGAGACCCCAGCACCAGCATGCCGAAACATTCCTGACCTGCACCCGCAGCTCGCATCAGCGGAATCAGGGCCAGCGAGACTGCGCCGCCATTCGGGCCACTGTCTTCGGCAGATCCAAGCCAGCGTGCTGCCTCGAAGCCCGAGTTGATGCCGCAATAAGGCTGGGTCAGGCTGGCGGCGAAGCTCTTCACATCGGCGCTGACTGTCTGCGCAAAAACCGCCCCGGCATAGGCCTCGGCGACATCCCACAGCCGCAGACCGCATTGCGGAATCATGAATTGATGGCGCAGCTCCTGCGTCAGGACTGCCGGCAACGCGGCAGCGTCGGCGGTCAGCATCAAGGCCTGGGTCCAGCGGTGCAGGCGGTCGGCGATGGCGACGTTTTCCTGGCCGTTGCGGATCATTTCGAGGATCTTGAATTCAAGACCCTTGATTTTTTCGCGCAGCATGTCGGCTTGGCGCTGCTGCAGCGAGACGGCGCGTCCGTCATGCGGATGGCTCAGCTGCACAGTCGCCAGCAATTCGGCGTGACGCTCGAAAAAGCCCGGCGTATTGGCGAGAAAGTCGGCGATGTCCTGCTCGGTGATGCCCTGCGTATTGGTGTTCACAGCTCGATTTCCCCTTCAAAAACAGTTTGGGCCGGCCCTGTCATCAGCACCGGTGCATGCAGGCCGGCAGTGATGCCGGCCCATTCAATTTTCAGCTCGCCGCCACGCATCTGGACCTCAACCATCTCGTCCAGCCAGCCAAGCCGGATGCCTGCCACCACCGCTGCGCAAGCGCCGGTGCCGCAGGCCAGAGTTTCGCCGGCACCACGCTCGAATACCCGCAGGCGCACAGCGCTGCGCGACAGGATCTGCATGAAGCCGACATTGACCTTGCGGGCAAAGCGCCTATGGCCCTCGATCAAGGGGCCCTGCATTGCGACCGGGGCGGCGTCGACATCAGCGACAAGCTGCACCGCATGCGGATTGCCCATCGACAGCAGCGCCAGCTCGCAGCCCGGTTCACCCAGCGACCACAACTCGAAGCCATGCAGCAATCTCGGCGTCAAGCCCGCAGCGTCGAATGGTAATGCCGACAGGTCGAAACAAGGGGCGCCCATATCGACGCTGACCCGGCCGTCGTCGCGCAGTTGCAAATGCAGCGTCGCCGCCATGGTCTCGACGCGAATGCTGCGCTTGTGGGTCAGGCCTTTTTCAGATACATAGCGGACAAAGCAGCGCGCGCCATTGCCGCATTGCTCGACCTCTTCGCCGCTGTTGTTGAAGATGCGATAGCGGAAATCAACCTCGGGCTGTTGGCTCGCCTCGATCACCAGAATCTGGTCGCAGCCAACGCCAAACCGCCGATCGCCCAAACGGCGCATCTGCTCGGCAGTCAACTGCAAGGGGCTTTGCGTCGCATCGATGACCACGAAGTCATTGCCCGCGCCCTGCATCTTGGTAAAGCGAAGTTTCATGCGGCGATTATCATCGCCGCAGAACTTTCGGCGGGTAGAGAGAAGCCTCACCTGCCGGCCGAGTCTTGAACCTCTTGTGCACCCATAAGTATTGGGCCGGGTTCTCGCGGATGCGCTGCTCCAGCCAGGCGTTGAGCTGTTTGGCATCGGCGAGCAGATCGCCGCTGGGGTAACCGGGCAGCGGCGCGCAGGCCTCGACCACCAGCCCCTTGCCGCCTGGCAGCATCGTCACAACCAAGGGCTGGACCTGCATGTGCATCGCGTCAGCGACTTTCGCCGGTGCCAGCAGCGTGCAGGCCGGTACACCGAAAAACTCCACGAAGGCCGAGTCCTTGGCGCCGAAGTCCATATCGGGCGCATTGATGAAGCCGAAGCCCTCGCGGATCAGTTTCAACACCGGGCGGATGCCGCGGTGGCGGTCGACCAGGGCGTTCTTGCCGAAGCGGGCGCGGCTCGCCAGCAGCCTCGCGTCGAGTACCGGATTGCTCTGGCGCTGATAGACATTGACGGCCGGGGTTTGCTGATTCAGCAGCAGCGCAGGCCCGGTCCATTCAAGCCCGACGAAATGCGGCACCAGCCACATCATCGGCGCGCCGCTGCGATCGGCCAGCCCGATGTCGCCCTTGATGTGGACGATCCGCTGCAGCCGCTTGGCCGAGGCAAACCAGAGCAGGCTGCGCTCGAGGAAGCTGCGACCGAGCCAGCCGAAATGTTCACGCGCCAAAGCGACCCGTTCGGGCTCGGAGAGTTCGGGGAAGCAGAGCGCCAGATTGCGCAGCGCAATCCGTTTTCGGGCCGGTGCCAGGCGCCAGAGCAGGCCGCCAAGGCCTTGCCCGAGGGCCGCGAGCGCAGGCAAGGGCAGGAAATGCAGCAGCCAGAGCAGACCGATGAGCAGATGAGCACCGAAGCGGGGCAGCATTCAGGACTCCCGGGCCGGTGCGGCACCGATGTCGAGGCCGCGCGGCAATTTGTAGCGGTGATAGCCCCACAGATATTGCGAGGGTGCCAGCAGGATCAGCTGTTCCATCGACTGGTTGATGCGAGTAGCAGCAGCCTCCGGGGCCATGCCGGTGTCAATCACTGGCGCCGGCAGCACATGGACCACATAGCCCTGACCCCTGGGCAAGCGCTCGCCCCAGATCAGCAAAGCCGCAGCGCCGGTTTGCTGCAACAGCCTTGCCGCCAGCGTCATCGTATAGGCCGGTTGACCGAAAAAAGGCGCCCAGACACCGAGGCCGACCGGCGGCACCTGGTCGGGCAGCAGACCGATGCATTGCCCTTGCCGCAAGGCGCGGATCATCTGGCG
>CANFIC010000323.1 GCA_947446685.1 Burkholderiales bacterium | reverse complement strand
GGACGCGATCCGTTGTCGCGTGGCGGCAGGCCGGTATGCTGGGTCAGGATCTGACCCTTGCGCGGCGCTGCGTTGACCGGTCTGGCCACCGGGGTCGAGTTCTTCCGCCTTGTGCTTTCATAGCTGCCATCTGTGACTGGCTGATAGCTCGGAATCAGGTGATTTTTGCTGTTGCCGATCAGATCGCTGCGGCCCATCGCCTGCAAGGCTTCGCGCAGCACCGGCCAGTTGTTCGCATCGTGATAGCGCAGAAATGCCTTGTGCAGGCGCCGCCGGCGTTCGCCGCGAACGATGTCGACCGTTTCGCTGTCGGCGGTGACCTTTTTCAAGGGGTTCTTGTTGCTGTGGTACATCGCCGTGGCGGTGGCCATCGGGCTGGGGTAGAAGGTCTGCACCTGATCGGCGCGGAAGCCGTTTTTCTTCAACCAGACCGCCAGATTCATCATGTCGGCATCTGCCGTGCCCGGATGCGCGGCGATGAAATAGGGAATCAGGTATTGCTTCTTGCCGGCCTCGAGGCTGGCTTTGTCGAACATCTGCTTGAACTTGTCGAAAGCGCCGATACCCGGCTTCATCATCTTTGAAAGCGGCCCGTTTTCGGTGTGCTCGGGGGCGATTTTCAGATAACCGCCGACATGATGCGTGACCAGTTCCTTCACATATTCGGGTGACTGGATCGCCAGGTCGTAGCGCAGCCCCGAACTGATCAGGATTTTCTTCACACCTTTCAAGGCCCGCGCGCGGCGGTAGAGCTTGATCAGCGGGTCATGGTTGGTGTTCAGATTCGGGCAGATGCCGGGGAACACGCAGGAAGGCTTGCGGCAGGCGGATTCAATCTCGGGGGATTTGCAGCCGATGCGGTACATGTTCGCGGTCGGCCCGCCGAGGTCGGAGACGACGCCGGTGAAACCCTTGACCTTGTCGCGCATCTCCTCAATCTCGTGGATCACCGAATCTTCAGAGCGGCTCTGGATGATGCGGCCTTCATGCTCGGTGATCGAACAGAAAGTGCAGCCGCCAAAGCAGCCGCGCATGATGTTGACCGAAAAGCGGATCATCTCCCAGGCGGGGATCTTGGTTTCGCCGTCATGACCGCCGCTGGCGTCGGCGTAGCTTGGATGCGGTGAGCGTGCATAAGGCAGATCGAACACATGGTCCATCTCGGGCGTCGTCAGCGGGATCGGTGGCGGGTTGATCCAGACATCGCGGGCGCCATGCGCTTGCACCAGCGCGCGGGCATTGCCGGGGTTGGTCTCCAGATGCAGGACGCGGTTTGCATGAGCGTAGAGCACGGCATCGCTCTTGATCGCTTCATAGGAAGGCAGGCGGATGACGGTGCGTTCGCGCGGCGGCATCTGGATCTTGCCTTCCAGCGGCGCAGCCACCGGCTTGCGCACGATCATGATCGGCTTGGCCCCGTCGGCTGCTTGGACCTGACCGGTAACGCAGGACGCGCCCATGTCGACGGCGGTTTCTTCGATCGTCTGGTAGGGGCTGATATGCGCGTCGATGCGGCCGGGCAGATCGACGGAGCTACTGTCGAGTTCGAACCAGCCCTCAGCGGTTGGGTCGTTGGTGCGGCGCATGAAGGCGGTGCCGCGGATGTCGGTCATCCGCTCGATCGGCTCGCGCGCTGCCAAGCGGTGAGCAATCTCGATGATGGCGCGCTCGGCATTGCCGTAGAGCAGCAGGTCGGCCTTGGCATCGACGATCACCGAGCGGCGTACCTTGTCCTGCCAGTAGTCGTAATGCGCAATCCGGCGCAACGAGGCCTCGATGCCGCCGATGATGATGGGCACATCGTTCCAGGCTTCCTTGCAGCGCTGGGTGTAGACCAGCGTGGCGCGATCCGGCCTTTTGCCGGCCATGCCGCCGGGCGTGTAGACATCGTCGCTGCGGATCTTCCGGTCGGCCGTGTAGCGGTTGATCATCGAATCCATATTGCCGGCGGCCACACCGAAGAACAGATTCGGTTTGCCCAAGGCCTTGAACGCGTCGACGCTTTGCCAATCGGGCTGGGCGATGATGCCGACGCGAAATCCTTGCGCTTCCAAGGTCCGGCCGATCACCGCCATGCCGAAGCTTGGGTGGTCAACATAGGCATCGCCGGTGACGATGATGATGTCGCAGGAATCCCAGCCGAGTTGCTCCATCTCGGCCCGGCTCATCGGCAGGAAGGGCGCAGGACCGAAGCGCTTGGCCCAGAACGGCCGATAGGCGGTCAAGGCTTTGGCAGGCTTGCCCAACGGAGCGCTTTTCGACGATTTCTGGGCTTGATTGGCGGAATGGGCAGACACGGCAGGATTTTCTGATTCAACCCGCTATTGTCTCTTGATCATGCCCTCGCTGAAGTACCCGTCAAAACCCAGGGGTTTGTTCAGGCCCGACCCAGGCGCAGTCGCTCCTCATCGGTCAGCGCAGGCAGCAAGGGCGGCGCCTTGTTGGCGAGGTTGTTGAGGAAGCCTTCGACCGAGGCCTGGCCGACCGCCATCAGGTCGAAGGCCTGCGGATCCATGATCCATTGGTGGATCAACCCGTCGACCAGCGCTACCAGGGCGACCGCAGCCGCCGCGATATTCAGGCTTGCCGGCAACTGGCCCAGCGACACCGCGTGGGCGAAGGCGGCCTGGTTCTGCTGGCGCCAGGCGCGCAGGGAAGTCAGCTTGCGCTCCTGCAGTCCCTGCATCTCGCCGCTGTATTCGACCCGGTGCATCGCGATGTCGAAGACCCGCCGCGTGCGTTCATTGTTGACGGTTGAATGCAGAACATTGATCCAACCCCAGCGGAGTTCGGACAGCGACAACTGAAGCGCTGCTTCCGGCGCCGCCATGCCTTCCTCAAGCGGCATGGTGGCACGTTCCATCATCGCTTTGAAGAGCTCGGTCTTGTCCTTGAAATGCCAGTAAATCGCGCCGCGCGTTACGCCTGCTGCTTGCGCGATGTCCTGCAGCGAGCAGCGCGAAACGCCGCGCTGCTGGAACAACTGTTCCGCCGCATCGATCAAGCTTGTGCGTGTCTCCTGCGCTTCCTGTTTGGTCTTTTTGGCCATCTGAAGGTCATTCTAGATCGTTATACATACACCAATGAATGTATATATACAATTCGCTACACCCCACAAACAGGACTGAAACGGTGCTCAAGCGAATGCTGGCATCGTCAATAGGCAATATGAAGTTGAATTTCCGTGCGACAAGAAATTTTCTGCTGATTCTGGCGATGGCCAGCTTGTCTGCCTGTGGCGGGGCCGACAAGTCGGCACCGGCCGGCGGCATGCCGCCGCCTCAGGTGGGCGTGGTCAAGGTGCAGTTGCAGGCTGTAGCCTTGCAGACCGAGTTGCCAGGCCGGGTCGAAGCCATGCGCATTGCCCAGGTCAGGGCAAGGGTCAATGGCGTGGTGCTGCAACGGCTGTTTACCGAAGGTAGCGAAGTCAAGGCCGGCCAAGCGCTGTTCCAGATCGACGCAGCGCAATACCAGGCCGCGCTGGACAGCGTCCAGGCCAATCTGGCCAAAGCCCAGGCCAATCTGGGCCAGGCCGCAGCCCAAGCCGAGCGCAACAAGCCGCTGGTCGATGCCCGCGCGATCAGCCAGCAGGAATACCTGGTCAGCGTGGCGGTGGCCAAGTCGGCCGAGGCCGATGTCGCAGCCGCCAAGGCTGCAGTTCAAAGCGCCCGCCTCAATCTCGACTATGCGCGGGTCACGGCCCCGATCGGCGGAACGATTGGGCGAGCGCTGGTGACCGAAGGCGCGCTGGTCAGCTCTGCCGAGGCGACCCAGTTGGCGCTGATCCAGCAGAGCGGCAACGTCTATGTCAATTTCACCCAAAGTGCCAACGAAGTGCAGCAGTTGCGGATGGCGCTGGCATCGGGCGCCTTGCGCAAGGTCGGCGCCAATGCGGCGCAGGTCCGCATCCTGCTGGACAACGGCAGCGAGACGGCCAAACCGGGCAAGCTGCTGTTTACCGATTTGTCGGTCGACCCGAGCTCGGGTCAGGTTACGCTGCGCGCCGAAGTCCCCAATGCCGACGGCATGCTCTTGCCAGGCCAATATGTGCGGGTACGGTTGAGTCAGGGCGAATTGCCGGCCGGCGTCCTGCTGCCGCAGCAGGCGGTCAAGCGCTCGAATCAGGGCGACTCGGTGCTGGTCGTCGGAGCTGACAACAAACCGTTGCAGCGCCAGGTCAAGATTGGCCAGGCAGTCGGCAACCAATGGCTGGTGATCGACGGGCTGAAGCCGGGCGAACAGGTCATCGTTGATGGATTCCAGAAGATGTTTATTCCGGGTGCGCCAGTAATGCCGGTAGCCTGGGCTCCGGTAGCTGCTGCATCAGCCGCCAGCCGTTGACGCGGGGCCTTCAAGATGTCCCGTTTCTTCATTGACCGACCGATCTTCGCCTGGGTACTGGCGCTCTTCATCCTGGTGTTCGGCGCTGTCGCCATCACCCAGTTGCCGGTGTCGCAATACCCGACGGTGGCGCCACCTTCGCTGGTGATCAGCGCCAACTATCCGGGTGCTTCGGCCACCACGCTGGACGAAAGCGTGATCTCGGTGATCGAGC
>CANFIC010000322.1 GCA_947446685.1 Burkholderiales bacterium | reverse complement strand
TTCAAGCCCGGTAGCTTGATCATCATCCCCAAGGGCACGGCACATGGCGGCACGCTGGTCACAGCCGGACCGGTCAAGGCCCTGGCGATCAAGATTCCGCCACAAGGCAAGGACGACACCGTTTTCGTCAACTGAAATGGCGCGGCCGCAGCCGCTTCAATGCCTCCAGCACCAGCAGCATCGCCAGGCCCAGTCCCAGCGCGCCGGCCAGCAAGGGCCAGGGCGCCAGGCCAAAGCGGAACACGCTTCGCAAGGGCGGCAGCCATAGGGCTGCGGCCAGCAGGCTGGCGGTGGCGGCGAGCATGAACCAAAGCAGAGGGTTGGGCTGACGCAAGGCGCGCAACAGACCGCCGCTGATCGAACGGTTGGCCAGGATCAGCGCGACGTTGCAGCTGACCAGCGCGGCGAAGGTCAAGCCGCGCGCCTGATCAGCAGGGACCTCGTGGTTCAGCAGCGCGGCGAACAGGCCGCTGACCGCCAGCAGCACCAGCAAGCCTTGCAGAAAACTCCAGGCCATCAGGGCCTTCGAGAGCAGCGGCGCGGCGGCATCGCGGGGCGGCCTTTGCATCACGTCGCTTTCCTCCCCCTCGGCTTCAAAGACGATCGAGCAGACCGGGTCGATCAACAGCTCCAGAAAAGCGATATGCACCGGCGACAGCACCAGCGGCCAGCCCAGCAGCAGGGGCAGCAGCGAGAGCCCGGCAATCGGCACATGCACGGCCAGCACGAAGGCCAGCGCCTTGTGCAGATTGTCGAAAATCCGCCGCCCCATGCGCACCGCCTTGACGATGGCGCCGAAGTTGTCGTCGAGCAGCACCAGCGCCGAGGCTTCTCGCGCCACATCGGTACCACGCCCGCCCATCGCGATGCCGATATGTGCGGCCTTCAGCGAGGGTGCGTCATTGACCCCATCGCCGGTCATCGCGACGACTTCGCCTTGTGCTTTCAAGGCTTCGACGATCAGCAGTTTTTGCTGCGGCTTGATGCGTGCGAACACCTGGCAAGTCTGCACGCAATGCTGCAGTTCGGCAGGCGTCATCGCGGCCAGCAAATCGCCAGTGACCACGCCTTGCTGGCCGGCCAGCAGACCGGCCTGGGTCGCAATCGCGGCTGCGGTGCTCGGGTGATCGCCGGTGATCATCAGCACCCGGATGCCTGCGCTATGGCATTCGTTGATCGCCGCAGGCACTTCGGGCCGCAGCGGATCGGCAAAGGCCACCAGGCCCAGGAGGCTGAAGTCAAAGTCTGCCGCGTCAATCGGCCAGGCATTGTGGGCCCAAGTTGCGCGGGCCACCGCCAGCACGCGCAGGCCGCGCCCTGCCATCTGCTGCGCCTGCTGCGCCATGGCCTGCGCGGCCGGCCCGGGCAAGCGGCACAGCCTTGCCACCGCCTCGGGCGCACCCTTGACCGCGACCATGGCCACGCCATCCTCGCCATCGCGCCAGACATGGGTCATCGCAGGCAATGCCGGCGTCAGCCCATATTCATGCACCAGACGCCAGGACAGGTGCAGCGCCGGTTCCTTCAGCTGCGCGCGGCCGAGGTCGAGCAAGGCCTGCTCCATCGCGTCGAAGGGCTGTCGCTCGCTAGCCAGCAACGCGAATTCAAGCAGCTCATCGAAGTCCGCCGGCCAGGGCTGCGTGGCTGCGACCCAGCGCTGTGGATGGGCAGCGTTGGCCGGCAGCAGCAGCAATTCGGCAACGGCCATCCGGTTCAGCGTCAGGGTGCCGGTTTTGTCGGTGCACAGCACGGTGGCCGAGCCGAGCGCTTCGATCGTGGCGGCGCGACGCGTCAGCACCTGCTGGCGCGACAAGCGCCAGGCGCCCATGGCCATGAAGACCGTCAGGATCAGGAAGAATTCCTGCGGCAGCAATGACATCGCCAAGGTGATGCCGGCCAGCAGGCCGGCCAGCCAGTTGCCGCGCTGCAGGCCGTAGAGCAGGACGACGACCACACTGAGGACCAGGCCGATGATCGAGAACAGCCGCACCATGCGGCGCGTTTGCTGGTGCAGCGGTGTGACCGGATTGCTGATCTCGCCCAGCGACTTGCCGATGCGACCGATTTCGCTGGACGCACCGGTGGCAATGACTTCCGCCATGCCTTGGCCTGCGACCACCATCGAGCCGGCGAAAACGCAGCCGATCTCCGTGATGGCGCTGACATGCTTGGGAATCGGCAGCGATTCGCCACTGAGCAGTGATTCGTCGGTTTCCAGGTCGTTGGCTTCGATCAGCCTGGCATCAGCGGCCACGCGGTCGCCCTCGGTCAACAGCAGCAAGTCGCCGCAGACCACCTCGAGTCCGGCGATGCGCTGAGCCCGGCCATCGCGCAAGACCAGGGCGCGCGGACTGGTCAGGTCGCGCAAGGCCTGCAGCACGCGCTCGGTGCGGTGCTCCTGGCTGATGCTGATGATCAAGGTCACAGCGACAAACGCCAGCAGCATCAGGGCTTCGCCGCGGTCGCCGAGCAGCAGATAGATCATCCCGGCAGCGACCAGCAGTTGCAGCATCGGCTCGCTTGCTACTTCGCGCAGGATTTTCCAGAAGCCCCGCCGTTGCGGTGGACTCAGCTCATTTGGGCCCCCAGTTGCCAAGCGCTGGGCAGCGATTTGGGACGAAAGTCCGTGGCGGGGATCGATCTGGGGAGCATGCATGGTGCTGAGAGTTTGGCGTCCTATGTGTTGAGAATGCAACAAACAGGCCTGTGTGGACTGTTGGCGATCAAGCAGCGCCCACTAATTCTTGACATTTGGCAGTCATAATCCGGGCGCTCAGAACACGGCTAGCACGTGCATCGGATATTCCGGGAATCCAAAAAGGCTGCTCCGCATGAATTTGCGTCATATTGCCCTTGCCTGCTGCTTTGCTTTCGCATTGATCGCCAAGGTGGCTGCGGCGACCGGACCACCAAGCGCAGTGGCGACGGTTGCCTGGCTCGAAGCGCAGGGTGATGCGCACATCGAGAACGCCTTTACCCGCGCTCGCAGCGAAAACAAGCCGTTGCTGCTGTACTGGGGCGCTAGCTGGTGCCCGCCCTGCAATCAATTGAAGGCGACGCTGTTCAACCGGCAGGACTTCATTGCGCAGTCGCGCAACTTTGTCGCCGTTCACCTCGATGGCGACATCGCCGGTGCGCAACGATTGGGCAAGCGCTTCAATGTGCGCGGCTATCCAACCCTGATCTTGTTCAGCCCGGAGGGTTTCGAGATCACGCGGCTGCCGGGTGAGGCCGACGCGCCGCAGATCTTGAACCTGCTGCAACTTGGACTGGCCGGTGGTCGCCCCATCAAGCAGGTGCTGACTGAAGCGCGCTCGGGCCAGACCTTGAGCGCCAACGAATGGCGGTTGCTCGCCTACTACTCCTGGGAAACCGACGAGCAGCAACTGGTGGCGCAGAGCCAGCTGCCCGGCTTGTTGCAGCAACTGGCGGTGGCGAGCACCGGCGTCGAGATCGAAACGACGACAAGGCTCTGGCTCAAGGCCTTGGCTGCCAGTGGTCAGCGCATCAAGCCCGATGCAGCGCTGCAAAAACGCGTCCACAACGTGCTCAAGCAGGCCAGTCAAGCGCGTGCGCACATGGATGTGCTGATCAACGGTGCAGTCGACATCGTCAGGGCCATGGCGCCGCAGCGAGGTCAAGCGCGATCGAGCTTGCTGGCTGAATTTGAGCTGGCCTTGAAGCGCTTGCAGAACGACAACACCTTGTCGCGCGCAGACCGGATCAGCGCCCTGCAGGCGCGTGTTGACCTGGCGCGGATGGACCAGGCCAAGAACATCGTCGAGCCGATTATTTCGCCGGCCCTGGTGGCGGAGGCCAAGCAACAGGCATGGCGCGCTGACCGCGACATCAGTGATGGCTACGAGCGCCAGGCGGTGATCAGCTCAGCCGCCTATCTGCTCGGGCAGGCGGGCGCCTGGGAGGACAGCGATGGGCTGCTGAAAGCGAATTTGAGCCGTAGCCCCTCACCCTATTACTTAATGAGCCAGCTCGGTGGCAATGCCCGCAAGCAAGGCAACAGCAACGAGGCCTTGCAATGGTATGAATCCGCGTTCAGGAAGAGCGAAGGCCCGGCAACCCGACTGCAATGGGGCGCCACCTACTTCACCGCGCTGGTCGAACTGGATCCTCAGGATGTCGGCCGGATCGAACGGCTTGCCTCGCAGCTTTTGAGGGAGGCAGGGCAGGACCAGAGCGCTTTCTATGAGCGCAGCGCCCGCTCCTTGCAAAAGGTCGGCGCCCTGTTGAGCAAATGGAGCGCCGATGGCCGCCAAACTGCAATGATGGGGCGGTTGCGCCTGCAACTCGACGGCATCTGCGGCAAGATCGATGCTGCCGACAAACAACGTGCCACTTGTGACAACCTGATCAAAATCCGTCAGCCGGTTTGAACGGCCTTCGGGTCAGGTCAAGCCTTCTGCCTGCATCGCCGCGACGACTGCAGGTCGAGCCGCGACGCGGGCCCGGTAGGCCAGCAGATGGCTGAGCCCGCTGATGTCGACCTGGGTCACCGATGTCCAATTGCTGACGTTGAACAGATAGGCATCAGCGACGCTGAACT
>CANFIC010000321.1 GCA_947446685.1 Burkholderiales bacterium | reverse complement strand
ACCGGCGCACCCGTGGTGTTTGACGCCACCCACAGCGTGCAGTTGCCAGGCGGCAATGGTGCGAGTTCGGGCGGTCAACGCGAATTCGTGCCGGTGCTGGCGCGCGCTGCGGTGGCGGTCGGGATCGGCGGCCTGTTCATGGAAACCCATCCGGACCCAGCCAATGCGATGTCAGATGGCCCGAACGCAGTACCCTTGAAACATATGCGAGCCTTGCTTGAGCAGCTGGTTGCGATTGACCGCGTGATCAAGAGCCAGGCCCTGCTTGAAAACGACTTCAGTTGCTGATCCCATTTTTGCAAAATGATTTTTCCTGCTGAGTACCTTCTCAGGCTGCATCCTCAGGCCCTTGCTACGCAAAGGTCTGCAGGTCCGATGCGCCGGCAGGCCCAATGACTACCCGGAGATAAAAATGAGTGCCATTGTTGACATCGTCGGCCGCGAAATTCTCGACAGCCGCGGCAACCCCACCGTCGAATGCGACGTGCTGCTTGAATCAGGCGTGATGGGTCGGGCCGCTGTGCCCTCGGGAGCGTCGACCGGATCGCGCGAAGCGATCGAGTTGCGCGACGGCGACAAGAGTCGTTATCTCGGCCGCGGCGTCTTGCGCGCCGTCGAACATGTCAACAGCGAAATTTCCGAGGCTGTGCTCGGCCTGGATGCATCCGAACAGGCTTTTCTGGACCGGACGCTGATCGACCTTGACGGCACCGAGAACAAGGCACGCCTGGGCGCCAATGCGACGCTGGCGGTATCGATGGCAGTCGCCAGGGCCGCAGCTGAAGAATCCGGCCTGCCGCTGTACCGCTATTTCGGCGGTTCAGGCGCGATGCAATTGCCGGTGCCGATGATGAATGTGATCAACGGCGGCGCGCATGCCAACAACGGCCTCGACCTGCAGGAATTGATGATCATCCCGGTCGGTGCGCCGACCTTCCGTGAAGCGATCCGCTATGGCGCCGAAGTCTTCCATGCACTGAAGAAGATCATCAACGACCGCGGCATGAGCACGGCGGTCGGCGACGAAGGCGGTTTTGCGCCGAGCCTGGCCGGCCATGAAGCGGCGATACAACTGATTCTCGAAGCAATCGACAAGGCCGGTTACACCGCGGGCGAGCAGATCGCGCTGGGCCTGGACTGCGCTGCGAGCGAGTTCTACAAAGACGGCCACTATGTGCTCGGCGCCGAGGGTTTGACTTTGTCGGCACCGGCCTGGACCGACATGCTGGCCACCTGGGCCGATAAATACCCGATCATCTCGATCGAGGACGGCATGGCTGAGGGCGACTGGGACGGCTGGAAACATCTGACCGAACGCATGGGCAAAAAAGTGCAGTTGGTGGGTGACGACCTGTTCGTCACCAACACGAAAATCCTGCAGGAAGGCATCGACAAGGGCATCGCCAATTCGATCCTGATCAAGATCAACCAGATCGGCACATTGACCGAAACCTTTGCCGCCATCGAGATGGCCAAGCGCGCGGGCTATACCTGCGTGATCTCGCACCGCTCGGGAGAGACCGAGGACTCGACGATTGCCGACATCGCCGTTGGTACCAATGTCGGCCAGATCAAGACCGGCTCCCTGAGTCGTTCGGACCGCATGGCCAAGTACAACCAGTTGCTGCGCATCGAGGAAGACCTTGGCAACGTCGCGTCCTATCCAGGGCGGCGCGCCTTTTACAATCTGCGCTGAGTTCCAACTTCACTGAGATCGGCAAGTGAAAGTCATCGCCCTGATCCTGACTGCATTCCTGCTGATGATCCAGGCCCAGCTCTGGCTCGGCAAGGGGAGCTTGCCGCGCGGCGGGCAGTTGAGCGCCGAGTTGGCGCAGGTTCAAGCCGCCAACGAACAGGCGCGTGCGCGCAATGCCCAACTCGAAGCCGAGTTGGTGGATCTGCGCGAAGGGCTGGAGATGGTCGAGGAGAAAGCACGCCTCGAACTCGGCATGATCAAACCCGACGAAATTTACGTGCAGGTGCGCCACTGAAACCAGCGGCTCTACGCTCATGGCGCTGACCTGGCTGGATCAATCGCTGCTGCTGCAACCAGCTTTTGCCTTGGCAGGTGGCATGGTCACATGGACTGAGCTGATTGCAGTCTCGCTGTCGGTCTGGATGGTGGTCTGCAATATGCGCGTACAGGTTCTGGCCTGGCCTTTGGCCTTGCTGAGCTCGCTGCTCTATTTCTGGCTGTTCTGGGATGGCAAACTGTATGGCGAAGCCTCGCTGCAGCTGTTGTTTGCCAGTCTGGCTTTATGGGGTTGGTGGCAATGGCTGCGCGGGCGCAGCGAAGACGGCAGTGCCTTGCAGGTGCGACGCCTGAGTCTGCGCGGTTTGATCATCGCGATAACCGTGACCCTGCTGGCTTGGCCTGCATTGGGATTTTTCCTGAAGCAATACACCGACTCCAACCTGCCTTTTTGGGACGCGTTTCCGACTGTTGCCAGCCTGTTGGGTCAGTGGTTGCTAGGACGAAAGTACCAGGAAAATTGGGCCGTCTGGATTGTGGTCAACGTGGTCAGCGTGAGCTTGTTTGCCTTCAAGGGTTACTGGCTGACCGTGCTGCTGTACGCCGTTTTCATCCCGATGTCGGTGGCGGGATGGCGCGCCTGGCAGCGTCAGCCACAGGCTGCGACGGCCTGAACATTGATGGCCGGGATCTTGATCGCCATCGTCGGCGCTGAAAGCACCGGCAAGACCGATCTGGCTCAAAGTCTGAATCGGGAACTCACCAAGGCCACTGGCTTGCGCTGCAAGGTCGTACCCGAATTCCTGCGTGACTGGTGCAATGCTTCGGGCCGCACGCCACAAGCCCATGAACAACCCGCTATCGCCCGCACCCAAACCGAGCAGATCGACGCGGCAGCGCTTTGCCACGATCTGGTGCTGTGTGACACCACCGCCTTGATGACGGCCGTCTACAGCCAAATGCTGTTCCAGGACGATTCATTGCTCGCGTCCGGCTTGGCCTTCCATCGGCGCTGTGCGGTCACCTTGCTGACCGCCATTGACCTGCCATGGATTCCCGACGGCTTGCAGCGCGATGGTCCGCATGTGCGCGGCCCGGTCGATGCGTCGATTCGCGCTGCGCTGTCCAGCGCTGATCTGAATTGGCACCTGATTGCCGGCCAGGGTCAATCAAGGGTAATGGCTGCACTGCAAATTCTTCAGCCTGCCATCGAATTGCACCGCAACAGCAACTGAGCCCTTTCAGCTGCCCAGCGACACACCCAAGCTGCGCGCAGCCTGCAGCAAATCATGCTCGGCCGGCACCAGGCGATTTCGCCCCGCCACCTCGGAAATCGGCACGCTGGTACAGGTGGCACCTTGCAGTGCCACCATGCGGCCGAAACGCCCCTGCTTGACCAGTTGCGCCGCCTCCCAGCCGAACTGCGTTGCCAGGACGCGGTCAAACGCCGTCGGCGAACCGCCGCGCTGTACATGGCCGAGCAGGGTCGTGCGGACTTCACTCTCCAAAAAAGGCTGCAATTGCTGAGCCAACAATGCTCCGACACCGCCGAGACGGATCGGATCGGGGCTGTCAGCCAATCGGCGCGCCACCACCTGCCCGGCATCGACCGGATGCGCTCCCTCGGCGATGCAGATCAAGGTATGTCCGGGTTGACTCTGCCTTTGTTGACATAAGGCAGCGACCACCTCGATCCGATAAGGCAACTCCGGGATCAGGATCACATCGGCGCCGCCGGCGATGCCGGCCTCAAGCGCGATCCAACCGGCGTAGCGCCCCATCGTTTCGGCAATCATCACCCGTCCATGGCTGCGAGCCGTGGTTTCCAGGCGATCCAGCGACTCAGCCACGACGGCTACCGCGCTGTCGAAGCCGAAGGTTCGGTCGGTCAGATACAAATCGTTGTCGATCGTCTTGGGCACGCCGACGACCGGCAAGCCAAGGCGCCCCAAACGATCGGCAATCGCCATCGTGCCATCGCCACCGATCACGACCAGCGCGTCAAGCTCCAACTCACATGCGAAAGCAACGGTGCGCAACGAAACATCGGCGCCGTTCTCGCCAAAGTAATGGAAAGGATCGCAGCGGTTGTGGGTACCCAGAATCGTGCCGCCCTGCGCCAGGATACCGCTGACCGCAGCGGCATCGAGCGGCCTGACCTGACGCTCGACCAGCCCGAGAAAACCACGTTCAATGCCGGTGACACGAGCGCCGCATTCATTGATCAACGCCAGCGTTACCGCACGAATCACCGCGTTCAATCCGGGGCAGTCGCCGCCGCCAGTGAGGATACCGATATGCATCAATTGATCCTTTCAGGCATTGCACCATGGGCTGAAACCATTGCAGGCATTCTGGTCCATCGGAACAAATCCGGCCTTGCCTGGCGACAAATCGTTGATGCAAACCCTATCTGGCCGGCTGCCTGACTCATTGCCCCTGCAACAAGCGCTCGAACAATTGGGTGCCACCCGCCCCGCCAAGCGGCACCAGCAATGCCTTCAACAACGGCTGATCGAACAGGCCGGCAAAGGCGCCGGTCTGATTGCCTTCGACCGAGGCGATCAGCCGTTTGAACGGTTCGACCAACTGAGCCAGCTCAGCATTT
>CANFIC010000320.1 GCA_947446685.1 Burkholderiales bacterium | reverse complement strand
TGGGGAGTGGGGAGTGGAACTTAGGGTTTATGCTAAGCTGAAGGCTATTGGTTCAGCTCAATTGGAGACTCAGATGGCCACGATTGCTCAGTCCGTTTACCTTGATTCGCAGCCAGGCCTTGTGTGCAAATTGAAAGGCCCGGGGACGGCGTTGGAGAACCCCTACGTCTATGACGATGCGGCCAAGGAACTCAAGGTGATGGCCGCCAGCGGCCTGGTCGAAATCATGAGCGAGCGGTCGATGCAATACGCGGGCGACCAATTGATCGGCGAGATCACTTTCAAGCGCTTGAACTGAACTTCCGGGTCTGGCCTTTTACCTGCCAGCCAAAAGGCCCGGCAGGCCGGTTGCCAGCAAGGGCAGCCAGGAAATCACCAGGGTGCAGAGGAAGATCGCCAGCAGCGCAGGCAGCACCGAAACTGCCACATAGCGCAGCGGTTTGCCGAACATCGCCGAGGCAAAGTAGATGTTCATGCCCGCCGGTGGGCATAGAAATCCCATCTCCATATTGGCCAGGAAGATGATGCCGAAATGCACCGGGTCGATGCCGTAGCTGACCGCCACCGGCAGCAGCAAAGGCACCAGCACGACGATGGCGGCATAAATTTCCATCAGGGCACCGGCGGCGAACAGGAACAGGTTCAGCGCCAGCAGGAAGGCGAATTTGTTCGGGATCACGCTTTGTGCCCAGACGCTGGCCGCATCCGGAATGCCGGCGTCGATCAGGAAGTTGGTCAGCGCCAGGGCCATGCCCAGGATCAACATCACGCCGCCGATGATCTGTGCGCAGTCCGTCAAGGCGCGGCCCAGCAAGCGCCAGCTCAATTCCCGATGTGCCAGCGCCTGGGTCAAGACTGCGTAAGCGGCGGTCAGCGCGGCGCTTTCGGTTGGCGTGGTGAAGCCGCCCACCAGTGAGCCGATCGCCACCAGCGGTGCCAGCAACTCCCATTTGGCTTGCCAGAGGGTTTGCCCAACGCTGCCAGCCTGAATCGCGCCGGCCTGAATCTGCGCGGACAAGCCCTTGCGCTGCAGGAACCCGCCGAAAACCAGCAGGAAGACGACCATCACGCAGGCCGGCAACAAGCCGGCCAGGAACATCGTGTTGATTGGTACCCGCGCGATGATGGCGTACATGATCAAGGGCACTGAAGGTGCCAGCAAGACGCCCAAGGCACTGGCACTGGTGAGCAAACTGATGCCGCGCTGCTCCGGATAACCGGCATTGCGCAACATCGGCAGCAGCAAGCCGCCAAGCGCGAGGATGGTCACGCCGCTGCCGCCAGTGAAGGCGGTGAAGAGCGAGCACAGCACCGCCGACGCAATCACCGTGCCATGCACACCGCTGCCGAACATTGCCAGGAAGACTGCGCTGAGCCGCTGCGCCGCTCCGGTGCGGGCAAAGATCAAGCCGGCCAGGGTGAAGAGCGGCAGGGCCGGCAGTGAAGGGTTGACGGTGATTTGGTAATGCGACAAAGCTACCGACGCCAAGGGCAGGCCATCCTGCCAGAACAGCGCCAAAGCCAGGCCGCCGAGCACGGCAAAGATCGGCGTGCCCGCCAAAAGCAAGGCCAGGATGAACAGCCCAGCCGGCAAGATCGGCAAGTCCTGGCCATCAACTGCCGCGCCGACAGCAAAGCTGGCCAGCGGTAGCAGGAGGCAGAGTGTTTTCCCAATCGACGAGCCAGCACAGCGCGCTGCCAGCTTGGCGCCGAGCAGCAAGAATCCCAGCGGCATCACCGCCTGCACGGCCCAGACTGGCAGGCCATAAGCCAGGACGTGACTCGCTTGCATTTCACTGGCGACAAAGCGCCAGCTTGCCAGCGCCAGCAGACCGCAGATCAGGCTGGCACCCGCATCGGCAAAAGCCTTCAATGCCGATTTGAAGCGCCCACCGGCCATGTCGCCAAGCCCGCCACCCAGCGAAGTCAGATGCCCATGGCGCTCCGCCGCTATCGCGCCAAACATCGCCATCAGCAGTCCCAGGTGCTGCACCAGCACGGGTGCATTCGCGATGCCCTGGCCCAGCAGCGGCCTTGCAGCGATTTCCACCAAGGGAATCAGCAGCATCAACCCCAGCGCAATGATGGCCAGAAATTCATCGGAACGCGCCAGCCAGCGCATTGGTTTGATCGAGTTCATTTGCCGGCGCGAAAGGCCTTCAGATGGGCGAAAACCTCGTCAAAGGTATCGGCAGGAACCATCACGCCGCGGATGCGCGGGTAGAGTTTTTGCGCCAGCTGATCCCATTCATGCATCTGCTCAGCCGTTGGGCGGTTGATCTTCAAGCCGCGCTTGGCCATCGCGTCAACGGCTTCGTTGACTTCCTGCCTGGCCTTGCTGCGCATCTGAATGCCGGCTTTGTCGCTGGCGCTGCGCAGCGCCGCTTGCACCTCGGGCGACATCTCGCCCCAGGCTTTGCTCGTGACGACCAAAGCGCCGACGATCGGCGCCCAGTTGATTTCGAGCATGTTCGGCGCGGTCATGTAGATCTGGCTGGCCAGCGCGAAGTAGGGCGTCGACGGCACGACGTTGATCATGCCGGTCTGGATCGCGGGCAGGATGTCGGAGGTTTCCAGCGGCACCGGTGTGTAGCCCAGGCTCTTCATGATTTCCTGCTGCTCGGCTTCAGAGCCCCAGGCAAAGAATTTCATCTTCTTGAAGTCGTCCGGTCGGGTGGCCGGATCTTTGGAGAAAAAGCGTACCCAGCCGGCGTCACCCCAGGCGAGCACGATGAAGCCCTTGTCGAGGAATTTCTTTTCCATCGCCGGGCGCATTTTTTCGCGCACATAGTCGACTTCGTCCCAGCTCTTGAACAGCAGCGGCAGGTTTTGCAAGGCGCTGATCGAGGGCTCGATTTCACGCAAGCCGACCACCGATAGCAGCGCACCCTGCAACTGCCCGATGCGCATACGCCGCGCCAGCTCGGCCTCGCCGCCCTGGCTGCCATCGGCATAGACCAGGTATTTGGCATTGCCGCCCTGGGCATTGCGCCAGACTTCACCCAGCTCCATCAGCTGGCGGTGGTAAAGCGAATTTTTTGGCGCGACGGTACCGATCCGCAATTGCTTGTCTGCGGCCCAGGCGCTGCCGGTCAGGATTGTGGCCAGCAGGAGCAGGGCAAGGGTCAGTTTTTTCTTCATTGGAGGCCTGATTCAAAAGACATCGTCAGCGTTGTCGAGCAGCCACTGCGCGCGCTCGCCCATCACTTCGTTTGACAAATTCGGGTGCAGCAAACTGACGGCATGTGCATGGCGTAACAGGGCTTCAAAGCCAGCGCGGTCGCCTCCCGGCAGGGCAATGGATTCGGCCTTGGCGACATAGGCGCCAGCACTTTCCCCGCGGCTGAAAGTGATGGCCTGGTCGAAATAGGCCAGCGCCTGGGTCTGCGAACCACCAGGGCGCACTGACTCGAAAGTCCCCATCAAACTGGCCAACGCGCCCTCACCATGGCCGGGGTCGCGCTGCCAGGCCAGCGTGGCCAGGCGGATCGCCAAAGGCAGGTCGGCGACGATTTCGGGGTCGTCCTTCGAATTGCTGATGCGACCGCCCCAAGAGGCGGCGGCCCAGTAGGCCAGACCGATCTGTGCCCGATTCAGCTGCGGCCAGCCGGCTGGGTCGGGGCTCGCCAGCGCGGCCCGAAAGCCAGGCTGCTGGCGCTCGAGTGCGGCCATCGCATGTTGATGCGCGCGCCAGTACAGGCGGGCCGCGCGGACGCGCAGCTTTTGCGCAGCCCGCGAGTCCTTGGACTCGATGCGGTCGGCCTCGGCCGAGACAAAGGCAAAAGCATATTGGGTGAAACCGCCGGCCACCGCTTCAGCCAAGGCGAAGCTGTCAGGCGTCTGGCTCAAAACCGACTCGGACAGCTTCAGGTAAAACGCCGCGGCCTCCCTGGCCAACTGGGTGTCGGTTTCAGCGCCCTGGTTCTGCTGCGCAAGTTCGTTGGCCGCGCTTTGCACGATCAGCAGGCGCGGCGAGCAGGCGCACAGCAGGGCGAGCAGCATCACTACCAGGCCTTGCCTGGCGCCGCCACTCAGGCTGCCCACAGGCGGGGGCTGAAAGGTTGGCACGGGATGGGTGGTCGGGGTAGGCAGCAGTCGGGGATTTTTCACGCTCCGACGATAGCTGCGGAATGTGAAAAATTGGTGTCCACTTTTGCTCCGCCGCACTGCGCGCTGCGGTTTGCATCAAACCACTGAACCGTCACGCGGTTTTCATCTTTGCCTGTCATGCTGGTGTCTTTCGCAAAGTCAGCCGCCATGCCACCTGGTTTTCAGCGCTTGATTGCGGCGCAATTCTTTTCAGCCTTGGCCGACAACGCGTTGTTGATCGTCACCATTGCTCTATTGCAGGAGCAGGGCTTGCCGGGTTGGTGGGCGCCGCTGCTGAAGTTCTCATTCACCCTGTCCTATGTCTTGCTGGCGCCTTTCGTCGGTCCGCTGGCCGATGCTTTCCCCAAGGCAAAGCTGATGGCGTGGATGAATGCAGTCAAGGTGCTGGGCCTGCTGGCCTTGCTGCTCGGGGCCCATCCGATGTTGGCCTTCGGCGTGATCGGGTTTGGCGCCGCAGCCTATGCGCCGGCCAAATACGGCC
>CANFIC010000319.1 GCA_947446685.1 Burkholderiales bacterium | reverse complement strand
CACGTCGCAAAGCTGGCCCCAGACTTCCTGCAAGCCGGTCTCGCGCCGGATCGCCTCGACCGCTTCATTCAAGCGCCTCTCATGCACATCGGAAATCAGCAAGGCACGCGCGCCTTCCTCGGCGCAGCGCTTGGCTGCGGCAAAACCGATGCCGGCGCCTGCGGCTGCGGTGACCAGGACTGACTTTCCCTTCAGCAGGCCATGGGCGGGAACATAGTTGGGGGCTGGATTCATGGCTCTCGTCAAGGGTGATTCGAAGCATCGATCATCGACGCAGGCATGGCTCGGGGCATCGTCTTGTCGGACGATAAATCTTGTTCAGCGCGGCATGCCAAGCGCACGTTCGGCAATCAGGTTCAGTTGGATCTCGTTGCTGCCGGCATAGATGGTGTCAGCGCGGCTGTACAGCCAGACCTGACGCAGTCGCTGCGCGGCCGCATCGGCGTCGATCAGATTGGCGCGTGGCCCCAGTACATCGGCAGCCAGGCGACCAAAGTCACGATGCCAATTCGACCAGGCATATTTGGCAACAAAGGATTCGGGGCTGCCTGCCGCGCCGCTCAGCACCCGCAATGCATTCGCGCGCAATGCCTGCAAGCCAATGGCTGCTGACGCGATGCGCTGTGCCAGCACCGACTGCTGGGCCAAGCCGTCGCGGCGCGCCTGGCTTAACAGCAGCTGCAATTCATGCTCGAACTGCGCTTGTTGGCCCAGCGTCGAGACGCCGCGCTCGAAGCCCAGTAAGTCCATCGCGACTTTCCAACCCTGGCCCAGCTCGCCAAGATGCAGCGAGGCTTCGGTGCGCGCCGAGTCGAAGAACACTTCATTGAATTCGGCGCTGCCGGTCATCTGGCGGATCGGACGGATCGTGATGCCGGGCTGACGCAGGGGCACCAGCAACAGGCTCAAGCCACGATGGCGCTGCGATCCCGCTTCGGTGCGCGCGAGCACGAAGATCCAGTCGGATTCCTGCGCCCAGGAGGTCCAGACCTTCTGGCCATTGATGATCCATTCGTCGCCTTCGCGCTTGGCACGGGTCTTCACATTGGCCAGATCCGAACCGGCGTCGGGCTCGGAATAGCCCTGGGCCCAATAACTGGTGCCGGCCCGGATGCCGGGCAAAAAGCGCTGCTGCTGGGCCGGTGTGCCATAGGCCATCAGCGTCGGCGCGAGCAATTGTTCGCCGATATGCCCGATGCGCCCGGGTCCACCGGCGCGCACATAAGCCTCGTGGAACGCCACTTGTTGGGCCAAGGGAAGATCGCGCCCGCCATGGGCTGTGGGCCAACCCATGCCGACCCAACCGCCCGCAGCCAGGCATTGCTCCCAACGCTTGGCCAGAGCCGGCGCGAAACTGTCGTCACCCGGACCGAGGCAGCCGCGCATGGCGAGGAATTCCCCGCTCAAATGCTGTTCGAGCCAGGCATGGACTTCGGCCTGGAAAGCCTCCTCGGGCAATTCATGCGGCAAGGCTTCCTGCAGCAATTCGGCTGCGACCTGATCCAGCCAGCGCGTCGACATGCCGAACCATTGGCTATTGCTTTGGGCGCGTTTGAAGTACAGATGGGGGTCGTATTCCCAGCAAAAGCCAACGCCGCCATGCAACTGGATCGCTTCCTGGGCGCAGAACTGTGCCGCTTCGTTCGCCAGGCAGCGTGCGGCTGCGACTGGTTGCAAATCGCTTGTGGCCGCGGCGGCGTAGAACGCCGAGCGCGCCAATTCGATGCTGACCATCATCTGTGCGCAACGATGCTTGACGGCCTGGAAGGCCGCGATCGGCTGGCCGAACTGGACCCTGCCGCTGACATAAGACAGACTCAAATCAAGGCATTGCTGGGCCACCCCGACCTGTTCGGCGGCCAGTACGGTCGCGGCCGTCAAGCGCAGCCGCGCGAGCTTTTCTTCCAGCGAATTGCCGCGCGCCAGGCAATCCGCCAGCAAGATTCCCGTCAATTGGACGCAGGCCGCAGGCCGGCTTGCATCATGCAGTTGCAAAGGACTGATCGACAGGCCTTGTGCATCTCGCGGCAAGGCAAACAAGAGCAACTCGCCATCGGCCAGCCGGGCCGTGACCAGCAGCAGATCGGCCGATCCAGCGGCTTGGAACTGTTCAATCCGGCCATCCAGGCGCCAGCCTCCAGCGACAGGCAAGGCCTGCACGGGATCGGTCGAAAACGTCGAAATCAAGCTGCCGTCGGCCAAGCCCGGCAGCCATTGCTCCGCCTCGGCGCCGAGTTCACCCAGCAAGCTGGTGCCCAGCACAACGCTTTCGAACCAGGGGACATAAGCCAGTCGGCGGCCGAGTTGCTCGGCGATCAGGCATAACTCGAGTGTCCCCATGCCGAGGCCGCCCTGGGCTTCGGAAAGCTGCAAGGCGCAACAGCCGAGTTCAGCGATCTGCTGCCAAAGCTTGCGGTCGATGTCGCCCGCAAGCATCGCAGCGCGCAATGCGGCTGACGAAGCCTGCCCGGCCAACAAGTCGGCTACCGCCACCTGAATGGCTTGCTGCTCAGGGCTCAGCGTCATGCTTTAGCTGCCATAGACTTTTTGTGGGGGCGGTGCGGCGTCGATGATCATCGCGACCACCGGGCCGAGTTCGGCCGGCAACCAGCGCTCGCCCTTGTCGACGATTTGGCCGGTGCGCCATCCATCGGCCAGTGACAACTCGCCACCCTTGGCCTCGAAGCAACGCCCGCTGACCGCTGCGGACAGCGTACTGCCAAGCCAGACGACGATTGAAGCGACATTCAGCGGGTCCCAGACGTCAAAACCCGATTCCGGCTTTTTCACCATCTCGGGCATCGCGCTCTCGGTCATTGTCGTGCGCGCCGCCGGAGCCAGGCAATTGACGGTGATGCCGTAGCGCGCCATTTCGGCGGCCTGCACCAAGGTCAGTCCGGCGATGCCGGCCTTGGCCGCAGCGTAATTGCTCTGTCCGATCGAGCCCTGCAGACCCGCGCCCGAACTGGTGTTGATGATGCGCGGCTGGTCGACCGGCAAGCCGGTCTTAAAGGCATCGCGCCAGCGCCGGCCGAGCAGGTTGGCCAGACAAAAATGCCCCTTCAGATGCACCTTCATGACCTGATCCCAGTCGTCTTCACTGAGGCTGAGGAACATCCGGTCGCGCAGGATGCCGGCATTGTTGACCAGCACATGGACTTCACCGAAGGCGGCTACGGCGGCATCGATGATTTTCTGGGCGCCAGCCATCGAGGTGATGTCGCCGCTGTCAGCGATCGCGTGGCCGCCAGCCGCAATGACTTCATCAGCCACCGCTTGCGCAGCTTCGGCGCGGATGTCGTTGACCACCACATTGGCGCCTTCGGCAGCAAAGGCCAAGGCATAGCTGCGTCCGAGTCCGCCGCCTGCGCCGGTGATCAGGACCGTCCTGTTGTCACAAATTCCCATCAGTTCAACCCAGTCTTTCAAGAATAGTCACATTGGCCTGGCCGCCGCCTTCGCACATCGTCTGCAGCCCGAAGCGGGCGCTGCGACGCTCCATTTCATACAGCAGCGTCGTCATCAGCTTGGTACCCGAAGCGCCAAGCGGATGGCCCAAGGCGATCGCGCCACCATTCACATTGGTGCGCTCATGCGGATAGCCGGTCTCCTTCAGCCAGGCCATCACCACCGAGGCAAAGGCCTCGTTGATTTCGACCAGATCGATGTCCTCGATCTTCATGCCGGCTTTTTTCAAGGCATAGCGGGTGGCCGAAATCGGCGCTGTCAGATGCCAGATCGGGTCGTCAGCGCGCACCGACAGATGGTGGATTCGGGCGCGCGGTGTCAGGCCGTAGCGCTTCAAGGCGGCTTCCGACACCACCAGCACCGCCGAGGCGGCGTCACAGGTCGAACTCGATACCGCAGCCGTGATCGACGGGTAGGTCGGGTCGACCGGCTTCAGGCTGGCGAGCTTGTCCAGGGTCGAAGCCCGCGCTGTCTCGTCCATGGCGAACTCGCCGTAAGGCAGGATTTCGCGGCTGAAACGGCCTTCAGCGATCGCCCGCAAAGCCCGGTCATGGCTTTCCTTGGCAAAAACTTCCATCGCTTCACGCGTCAGACCCCAATGGTCGGCAATGCGCTGGGCGGCGTAGAACTGGTTCACCGGTGCGGCACCGAAGCGGGCCTGCCAGCCCTGGCTCTGGGCAAAGGGCGTGCTGAAGCCGAGGGGCTGGCCAGCCAGCATGGCCGAGCCGATGGGAATGCTCGACATCGTCTGCACGCCACCCGCCAGCACCACGTCCTGGGTGCCGCTCATCACGGCCTGGGCGGCGAAATGCACCGCCTGTTGCGAGCTGCCGCATTGCCGGTCGACGGTGGTGCCGGGAACGCACATCGGCATGCCAGCGGCCAGCCAACTGGTACGGGCGATGTCACCTGCCAAGGCGCCAATGGTGTCGACGCAACCGAAAATCACATCGTCATATTCAGCCGGGGGGATTTCATTGCGCTCGACAATGCCCTTGATCACATGGGCGCCGAGGTCGGCGCCGTGGACCTGGGCGAGCGAGCCATTGCGCCGCCCGGTGGGCGAGCGCAAGGCATCAACGATATAGGCTTGGGCCATCTCGGTAGTCCTCAGGATTCAGGAAAGGTCGCGGT
>CANFIC010000318.1 GCA_947446685.1 Burkholderiales bacterium | reverse complement strand
TTGCTTCGCGAGCAGGTTTACGACCAGTTGCGCGCTGACATGATCAGCTGCCAAATGGCGCCCGGCACCGAGATCCGCGAGGCCGAACTGGCGGCACGCTTCGGCTTCAGCAAGTCACCGGTACGCGATGCCTTGATGCGACTTGAGCGCGAGGGCTTGGTGATCACCTTGCCACGCCAGGGCTATCGCGTCGCACCCGTGTCGCTGCCCGATGTGCAAGACATGTTCCATCTGCGGGATGCGCTTGAGCGCGCCTGCATGGAGCGCATCGTGCGCCGCGCCAGCGATGAGCAACTGGCTGAACTCGAGCCATTCCGCAGCTTCAACGCCAGCGATTGGCCCGGCGGCTTCATTGCCTACAACCGTGCATTCCACAGCAAATTGGCCGACCTTGCCGGCAATACAAGGATGCGCCAACAGCTCAGCGAGTTGATCGACCAGATGGAGCGCGCCGTGCAACTGAGTCTGAGCACGCTCAAGCGTGGCAACCCGCAGACGGTGATCGCCGAGCATTGCCAGATCATCGATTCTTTGCAAGCTCGCCATTTGTCCGCTGCCCAGCGCCTGGCGAGCCGCCATGTGATGCAGGCCGGCAAACGCGTCGTGCAAGCGATGTCGCGCGCCGTCATCTCCGGCTGAAACCAAACAACCATTCCAAGGAAGTGCCATGTCAAACAATCCACCGGTTCACGGTCTTTTCATCGACGGACGCGAAGTTCCGGCCACCAGGCCTGACCTGCTCGACGTGCTCAACCCGGCCACCGGCGAGTTGCTGGCCCAGATCAGCCATGCCAGCGATGCCGATGTCGACCGCGCCGTCAAGAGTGCCAGCGCCGCCTTCGAAAGCCAGGAATGGAGCGCGATGTCGAACCGGACCCGCGCCAAGCTGATCAACAAGCTCGCTGATGTGTTCGAGGCCAACCTCGACGAGATGTACCACCTCGAGACGGCCAACAATGGCCGCTCGCTGAACGAGACCCGCGCCCAGGTGTCGCGCCTGCCGGACTTTTTCCGCTACAACGCCGGCCTGGCGATCGCGCGCCGCGATGCCGTGATCCCGGTCGACGGCAATTACCTGAACTACACCTTGCGCACGCCGATCGGCGTGGTCGGCAATTCGACTCCGTTCAACCACCCCTTGATGATCATGATCAAGAGCCTGGCACCAACGCTGGCATCGGGCTGCACGACCGTGGTCAAGCCGTCTGAATACACGCCGCTGACCACGCTGCGGCTAGCGCAGATGTTCGTCGAAGCCGGCCTGCCACCGGGCGTCTTCAATGTCATCACCGGCCTCGGGCCGACCACCGGCAAGGCCTTGTCCGAGCATCCGGGCCTGGCCAAATGGGTGCTGACCGGAGGCACCGAAGCCGGCCGCATCACCGGCGCCCTGGCCGGTGCCAATTTCGCTCATCAGACGCTCGAGCTCGGCGGCAAGACGCCGGTGCTGGTGTTCGACGATTTCGATGTCGACCAGGCCGTCAATTTCGCCGCTTTCGGCGCCTTCATCGGCGCCGACCAGACCTGCATCTGCGGCAGCCGCCAGATCGTGCAGGAAAAAATCTATGACGAATTCGTCGAGAAGCTTGCTGCCAAAGCCAAGTCGATCCGCATCGGTAACCCGAAGGATCCCTCGGTCCAGCTCGGTCCGGTGGTGTCGGCGCGCCAGCAACAGCGGGTCCTGAGCTATATCCGGATCGGCCTCGAGGAAGACGGCGCCAGGCTGGTCGCGGGTGGCCGCGTGCCGCAGGATCCTGCGCTGGCGAATGGCTTCTTCGTCGAGCCGACGGTGTTTGCCGATGTCACCGCCAAGATGCGGATTTTCCAGGAAGAAGTGTTCGGCCCCTTCGTTTCAGTGACCAAGTTCAGCACCGAAGCCGAAGGCCTGGCGCTGGCCAATGACTCGCCATACGGACTCGCTGGCGCCGTGCGCACCCGCGACATCGTGCGCGCGCACCGCGTCGCTGCCAAGCTCAAATGCGGCATCGTCTGGATCAACGACCACCACCGCCTCGACCCGGCTTCGCCATGGGGCGGCGTGAAGGATTCGGGCATCGGCCGCGAATGCGGGATCGAGTCTTTCGAGCAGCATTTCGAGACCAAGAGCGTGATGCTGCGCCTCGATGACACACCCTTCGATTGGTACCAGGACACGGCCAGCCAGCCGCGTTTGAACTGAAGCATTCACCCAGAGGAATCGAATCATGAGCAGTGCAAGCCAAGCCGTCGAATTCATGCCGACGCATATCGATGTCGGAGCGCAGCGCGTCAGCATGCAGGTGGCAGGCTCGGGCCCGACGCTGGTGCTGTTCCACTCGCTGCTGGCCGATGCATCGAGCTTTGCGCTGATCGCCGGGCCGTTGGCGGCAACACATCGGGTCTTGCTGCTTGATCTGCCGGGGTTCGGCGACTCGGACCGGGTCGATGGTGGCCTTGAAGCGGTGGCCGACCGGGTCGCCAGCGCGCTGCAGCAATTCTCAGCTGACGGCAAGATGATCTTTCTGGGCAACGGCTATGGCGGTTTCGTCGCGCTGCTGACGGCGATCCGTCACCCGGAACTCGCTGCGCGTCTGGTGCTGGCCGATTGCGGCGCCAAGTTCAGCGAGCCGGGCCGTGCGGCCTTCCTCGGCATGTCGGCGGCAGCGGCCAAAGGCGGACTCGGCCTGATTGCCGATGTGGCGATGCGCAGGCTTTTTGCGCCAAGCTACCAGGCCTTGCACCCGGAGCTGATCGCAAGGCGCAAGGCACGCTTCCTTGAGCTCGATCTGCAGACTTTCCACAATGCCTGTCAGGCCTTGGCCGGGCTTGACCTGCTCGATCAGCTCGCTTCGGTCAAGGTGCCGGCGCTGGTGTTGGTCGGCGAAATGGACGAAGCAACGCCGCCGGCGATGTCCAGCGAACTCGCCGCGGGTCTGCCCAATGCTGAACTGGTGGTGTTGCCGGACTGTGCCCATGTGCCGCAATTGCAGGCGCCCGAGCTGTTCCTCGCCTCAATTGCAAAATTCATAGGTTGAAGATATGACCATCGTGCTGCATGGCTTTTGGCGCTCGCTCGCCACCTTCCGCGTCCGCGCGGCGCTGAACCTGAAGGGTCTGGCTTACAGCGAAAACATCGTCGACCTCAGCAAGGGCGAACAGTTCGAAGCGGGATTCCATCAGCTCAATGCCCAGCATGCCTTGCCGGTGCTCGAACATGCCGGTTTGCGGCTGACCCAGTCGCTGCCTATCATCGAATACCTCGACGAGACCTGGCCACAGGTTTCGCTGCTGCCGGCCGATGCAGCCGGTCGCGCAAGGGTCAGGGCGCTGGCCCAGATCACCACCGCCGATGCGCATCCCTTGGTGGTGCCGCGGGTACGCAATTACCTCGGTTCAGCCTTTGGTGTCGACGAAGAAGGCAAGATGGCCTGGGCGCGACATTGGCTCGACCTCGGCACCGCCGCGATCGAAGACCGGTTGGCCAACGACGGTGTGGCCGGCTGCTATGCGCATGGCGACCAGGTCACGCTGGCTGATCTGGCCCTGGTCTCGCATGTGGTGGGCGCACGCCTGTTCCAGGCCAATCTGGCGCAAGCACCTAAATTGCTCGCCCTGACTGAGCGCTGCCTCAGCCTTGAGGCCTTTGCAAAAGCACATCCTCTGGTTCAAGCCGGCGCACCGGCGTCCTGAAGTTCAAGGCGATACCGGCAGCGCCTTCAAATAGGCCTGCAGCTTGGCGGCGATCTGCTCGCGCGCAGCCAGCCCTTCAGGCAAGGCCGGCATGGTCGTGTCGGGTTTCACCGATTGCGGCGCCAGCAGCCAGGTTTGCCAACTGCGGGTATCAATCAGCTTGGCTCGCTCGGCCAGGTTGATCGGCATCTTGTCACCGCCAAACCCATTCACCCGGTGGCAGCTGAGGCAGTATTTCTGCGCCAGTGCCGCATGCTCGGACCATTGCGCCGCCATGGCGCCGGGCAACAAAGCGTCCTTGCCGGATTGGCGCAGTGAAATTTGCGCTACCTGATAAGGCCAGCCGTTGCCGCCCTCGGCGAGCAGCTCGGGCGCCGCGATGTTGTCCCAGACCAGGTAATAGGGTGCCAGCGGCACGGCTTTTTCCCTTTGTTCCAGGTTGTCGACGCGGAACGCGCTGCCATCGGCACGGGCGAAAACCAGAAAAGCCTGGTAAGTCGAAAACCGCCCGACTGGAATGCGCGACCGATAGCCGTCAAGGGCAATGAATTCGATCTCGCGGTCGGGTTGCAGCTTCCAATCAGCGCCGAACAAGCTGGCCAACACCAGGCCTGCCGGATAGCCGCGGTAGGCTATTTTTACCTCGCGGCCCTTGACACTCAAATGGGGTTCGACGACGGTCACAGCTTGAGCCGGCCCGAGCAGCCGTTGCAATTCGAGCGGATCCGGCAAGGTGGCGGCGCTGACAGCGAATGACAGCGCCAGCAGCAGACCGGCAGTAATTTTCAGCAGTTGTTTCAGCATCGCCGGATTGTGCTGCAGCGCCTGCCAACTGACGGCCCAGGCAACCCCCAGCTCAATGGCTGTGTGGGATGTCGATTACTTGGGTCGTCGCCATGTCGACGACGATGTTGCAGCGCGCCTTCAGGCGGTTCT
>CANFIC010000317.1 GCA_947446685.1 Burkholderiales bacterium | reverse complement strand
TGCTCGGTCACGGCCAGCCAGAGCGGCAATTCGAGTTACGCCGCCGCGCCACCAGTCACGCGCAGCTTCAGCGTGCTGCAAGGCACACAGACGATCAGCTTCGCTGCCTTGAGCGATCAAGTGCTGGGCGGCGGCGTGATCGCCATCAGTGCCAGTTCAAGCGCGGGCTTGGCCGTCTCGCTGGCCTCGACCACGCCGACGGTCTGCGCGCTCAGCGGCAGCAATTTGAGCCTGCTCGCCGCAGGCACCTGCACGCTGACGGCCAACCAGGCAGGGAATGCGAATTACAGCTCGGCTATCAGCGTCACACGAAGTTTCGCGGTGGCACCGACGCCACAGACGATCACTTTCGCCGCAATCGCCGACCGACAACTGGGATCGGCCGCCTTGAGTTTGAGCGCCACCTCGAGCGCGAGTCTGGCGATCAGCTTCGCCTCGAGCACAACCGCGGTCTGCAGCGTCAACGGCGCGGCCTTGACGCTGCTGGCGGTGGGCAACTGCACGATCACCGCATCCCAGGATGGCAACGCCAGCATCGCCGCGGCTACGCCGGTGTCGCGCACTTTCGCGGTGACTGCAGCGCCCAGCAGCGGGAGCGGCGGCGGTGGCGGCGGGGCTTTCAGCGGCTTCTGGCTCGCTTTGCTGGCCTTGGCCAGCTTCACCCTGCAGCGCCGGCCGAATCGGGCTTCAGCGAGCCGCTGAAGCCGCCGATGCTGCCGATGCTGCCGTTGGCGGGGTCGCGCAACTCTTGAAGCCGGCGCGCAGCGCTTCGTCCTTCAAGCCGCGCAAGCCTTGCGCCTGCCCGGCTTCGACCTGAGCCAGCACCAGGCTGTGGCGTTTCATCGGCGGCTGCAAACTCGACACCAGCAAACCCTTCAACGCGCGCTTCTCGAAGGCATCGAGTGCTGCAGCCGCCGCTTTTTCGCTGTCATGGCGACTCAAGAGCAAAAACTTCAGCTCACCCGCCGGCAGGGTTTCAAAGCCGAGGTTCAACCGCCGGAAGGTTTCTTCCTTGCGGGCCAGCATCTCGGGCGCCAGCGGCGCAGTCACCACCGCCCAGACGCCGGGCAGATTCTGCTGCTGAGCCTGCATATCACCCGCGGCCATGCCGGCATGAAGTAGCGCCGCCTGCGCGGCCAGCAGCGCGGCTTCGCTGTCGACCGGCCCGAACTCGACGCAGGTCTTCGCCTGCAGTGCCTGCAAGTCCTGCGGCTTCAGCAGCGTGATCATTTCAGGGTGCAGTTGTCTGGCCATCCGTTCGGGCTCGCGATCGCCGCGCGCTTTCAGGCCGACGATGTCGTCAAGCCAGCCGCGCGTCCAGCCAAAGAACAAGGCATTGACGAGCAACAGAATCAGAACCAGCCAGCGCAGCAGCATCTCAAGCCTCCCCGCCAGCCACCAGGCGCAAGCTGACTTCGCCGCCGCTGACCTTGTGCATCACCCCTGCCGCCGTCTCCAGCAGCAACTCACCGCTGGCTGTGACGCCGCGCGCAATGCCTTGCAGCGTGCCAGCACTGACCTGGCAGCCTTGCGTCAGGTCGCGTCGCGCGAAAGTTTGCTGCCAAGGCGCGAAGCCGCTTTGAGGAAAGTCCAGCAAGGCCTGCAGCAAGGCCGGCGCCAACTGTGCGAGCACCTCGGGAGCGGTCACGCCGGGCTCGATTTCACTCAATGAAGCGAAGCCGGTGCTGAATTGATCCTGTGACTTGTCGCCAAGCTTGCTGATATTCAGCCCGACGCCGACCACCGCGGCGCGTTCGCCGCCACAGGCCTGGGTTTCGATCAGGATGCCGCCGAGCTTGCGTCCGTCGAGCCAGATGTCATTGGGCCATTTCAGCTGCAAGCGCGGCTGGCTGCCGGCGGGTTCAAGCGCATCGGCAATCGCACAGCCCAGCGCCAGCGACAGCCCCGACCAATCCTGCAGGGCCAGGCACAGCCCAATTGAGAAAGTCAGCGAGCTGCCTGGGCTGGCCAGCCATTGCCGGCCCATTCGACCCCGACCAGCAGTCTGCTGCTCGGCCACCAGCAGGCAGGGCAGGCTGTCGGGGCCCTGTTCGCGCAGGCGATCGAGTAAGGTGCTGTTGGTCGACCCGAGCCTGGCGGCCACCTCGACGTAAATGCCGGGGCAAAGCCTTGCCAGCCGCTGCTGCAGCGCTGCGGCTTGCCAGTCGAGGGTGGGTGAAGGGCTCATCGCCGTTTTGGCGCCAGCATCGTGCCGCGGCAGACTTCGCTGCCGCAATGGCAGGCGAATTCCTTCTTCAGCTTGGCCGTGTAGCGCTCGTCGATGGTCAGGCCATAGTCGTAGAACAACTCCTCGCCGGGCAGCAGATCGCGCAGCGCCTTGATATAGACGCGGCTGTCGACTTCGTCGGCCTCGCAGTTCGGGTCGCAGCCATGGTTGATCCAGCGTGAACTGTTGCCGCCGACCAGCGCGTCGATGACGCGGCCATCTTCGATGTGAAAGTAAAAGGTATGGTTGGGCTGCTCAAGGTCATGCGGGTGACGCTGCATCGCCAGATCCCAGCTGATCAACTCGCCGGTGTATTCGATCAACACCTCGCCGGCGGCGATCCCGGTCAGCGTATAAACGCCCCGGCCATGAACGCCTGAATTGCGCACCTGGATACGGCGACCGCCCGCCGCCTTGCTGGCTGGCGTCTCCCTCGAATTCTTGCGGTCGGCTGGCGTCATCGAGTTTGTGGTTACATTGAATCTATGGGTGCGCGCGTGAGCGTGCGCGAGGCCGGATTGTAGGCAGGGCTTGATTTAAAGTCCGACCCACAAGCAAACAGCAAAGAAGAAATCATCAAAATGAGCAAGACTCTGATCATTGCCGAGAAGCCTTCAGTGGCTCAGGACATCGTGCGCGCGCTGACCGCCAGCGCCGGCAAGTTTGAAAAGATGGACGAATATTTCGAGAGCGACCGCTATGTGGTCAGCTCGGCGGTTGGCCATCTGGTCGAGATCAAGGCACCGGATGAATTCGACGTCAAGCGCGGCAAATGGAGTTTTGCCAACCTGCCGGTGATACCGCCGCATTTCGACCTGAACCCGATCGACAAGGTCAAGGGCCGCCTGAATGCGTTGGTCAAGCTGATCCGCCGCAAGGACGTGACGAACCTGATCAATGCCTGTGACGCGGGCCGCGAGGGTGAGCTGATCTTCCGCCTGATCGTTCAATATGCAGGCACAGCCAAGGCAGCGATCAGCAAACCGATCGACCGGCTCTGGCTGCAGTCGATGACGCCGCAGGCGATCCGCGATGGCTTCGCCAAGCTCAAGCCCGATGCGCAGATGCTGCCCCTGGCCGACGCGGCGCGCTGCCGCTCGGAAGCCGACTGGCTGGTCGGCATCAACGGCACGCGCGCGCTGACCGCATTCAACTCGCGCGATGGCGGTTTCTTCCTGACGACGGTCGGCCGGGTGCAGACGCCGACTTTGTCGATCGTGGTCGAGCGTGAAGAAAAAATCCGCAAGCATGTCTCGCGCGACTACTGGGAAGTGCGCGGCGCTTTCGCTGCCCAGGCCGGCGAGTACGAAGGCAAATGGTTCGACCCGAAATGGAAGAAGGACGATGACCTCGAACGCCGCGCTGACCGGCTCTGGAACCGTGCCGATGCCGATGCGATCGCCGCCGCCGCAGTTGGCAAACCAGCCAGCGTCAGCGAGGAAACGAAACCGACCACGCAGAGCTGCGGCGGGCTGTACGACCTGACCACCTTGCAGCGCGAGGCCAATTCGCGCTTCGGTTTTTCGGCCAAGACCACGCTCTCGCTGGCGCAGGCCCTGTACGAAAAACACAAGGTGCTGACCTACCCGCGGACCGACTCGCGCTTCCTGCCCGAGGACTATGTCGAAGTGGCCAAGCAGACCGCCGCGATGATCGCCGAGGAAAACCTGCCGGGGCCCTTGCAAGCGCTCAGCCAGCATGCCCGCACGGCCTTGAAAAACGGCTATATCAAGCCGACGAAAAAGATCTTCGACAACACCAAGGTCTCGGATCACTTCGCCATCATCCCGACCTTGCAGGCGCCGAAAAGCCTCAGCGAGATCGAAGCCAAACTCTATGACCTGGTGGTCAAGCGCTTCCTGGCGGTGTTCTTCCCGCCGGCCGAGTTCTCGGTGACGACGCGGATCTCGACCGTCAAGGTGGCCGTTCCCGGCGTCGGCGAGGAACTGAACTTCCAGACCAACGGCAAGGTGCTGGTCAAACCCGGCTGGCTGGCCGTCTACGGCAAGGAAATCCAGGAAGACGATGCCAATCTGGTGGCGGTGGCCAAGGGTGAAGTGGTGCTCACCGCCGAAACCGATGTCAAGGCACTGCAGACCAAGCCGCCGGCCCGCTATACCGAAGCCACGCTGCTGTCGGCGATGGAAGGGGCCGGCAAGCTGATCGACGACGAAGAGCTGCGCGCGGCGATGAACGAGAAAGGCCTGGGCACACCAGCCACTCGCGCGGCCACGATCGAAGGCCTGCTGACAGAGAAGTACATGCTGCGCGAAGGCCGCGAGCTGATTCCGACCGCCAAGGCCTTCCAGCTGATGACGCTGCTGCGCGGCCTGGACGTGAAGGATCTGACCAAACCCGAACTGACCGGCGACTGGGAGTTCAAGCTTTCCGAGATGGAAAAAGGTCGTTTGAAACGCGA